>PWMA01000038.1 GCA_003558335.1 Candidatus Methanofastidiosia archaeon
AGGAAAGTCCATGTAGCATTTTCGCTGGAGACTTATCTATCCAAATCCCTGGTTTTCCGGAGATTCCAATTAACATACCATTTATAATCTCTTTTAAATCGCCAATTAATTGTACATCAAATAAGATATTTTTATTATTTTTTTCTATGTTGGCATCTATAATTTTCTTTCCGTTGTCATATAGATTATAAGAAGTCCTATCTGAAAATTTTGCACCGAACGAAATTAAAAGATCTGATCTCTTAAAGGCAATTTCGGAATTTTTTGTTCCTCTGACACCTATTGTTCCAAATGCATGGCCATCATCTTCATTGATTATACCTCTCCCAGGAAGTGTTGTTACTATCGGGGCCCCAATTTTATTTGAAAGAGCATGAATTTCTTTTCCTAAATTAGATATAATGGCACCATGTCCAGAAAGAATTAATGGTCTTTTGGAATCATTTATCATGTTGATGGCAATTTTAAGTTTATCTATATCGACTTTGGTCTTTGTTTGTTTATCTGTAAAGTAGAAATCTGAAGAGTATTTTCTCTCAAATAGGTCTGTTGGAACTTCTATATGAACAGGCATAGGTCTTTTAGATGTTGCTTCGAAAAATGAACTTCTTACTTCCTGGTACAAATTATCTTTTAATCTAAGATTTTTCTTTGTTATAGGTAAGGTCATTGAAAGCATGTCTACTTCTTCGAAAGCATCAGTTCCTATCTTATTTGTAGGGACTTGTCCAGATATTAAAACTAAAGACGAGCCATCCTTATATGCACAGCTAAGACCCATCATTGCGTTAACTGATCCTGGTCCCGTTGAAGTAAGTGCAGAGGAAATTCTGCCGCTGGCCCTATAAAAACCATCAGCGCTATGTACGGCACATTGTTCATGGGAGGATCTGATTATATTGACACCACTATCTTTTAATTGGTGGTATAGAGGTAGAATTTCTCTACCTGGATACCAAAAAAGTGTTTCAACTCCAGAATCCCTAATTGCTTTAGATATTATTTCTGCTCCCGAATATATATCAACCATCATCTAACCTTTTGAAAGAATTTCTTGAACCATATTTTTAAATTCCCTGTCACCAACTTTTGCTCCAGTTTCTGCCATCTCTTTGACCTTTATAATCAAAGTTTCTTTTTCATTTGGCGGCACTTTCAAATTTAACTCTTCAAGTTTAGCCTCTATACAACTCATTCCACAATGTTTTCCAAGGATAAATCTTCTTTTTTGGCCAACAAATTCAGGCATATAGGGCTCATATGTTAATGGTTCTTGTCTTACAGCAGAGACATGTATTCCTGATTCATGTGCAAAAACATTGTCTCCAACTATGGCTTTATTGTTTGGAACAGGCATTAAAGTATATTTTTCAACTAGTCTTGAAAGCTCATAGAGTACTTCATATTTAAATGGCATCTCTATTCCATACAAAAGTCTAAGATTCATCACTACTTCTTCTAAAGAAGCGTTTCCTGCCCTTTCCCCTATACCATTTACAGTTGTGGATATGGCCCTGGCTCCTGCTTCAAATGCAGCAAGAGAGTTAGCAACAGCAAGTCCGAAATCATCATGACAATGTATTCCTATAGTATTATTTATTTTATTTTTAATTTGGGTAACAAGATGTTTCATTCCCATGGGCCTTATTGAACCTGTGGTATCTGCTATATGTATTCTATCAGCACCTGCTTCAGTTGTTTGTTTAAATAGTTGAAGTACAAAATCTAGATCAGCCCTTGTGCAATCTTCTGCTGTAAATGCGACAAATATTCCGTGGCTTTTGGCATACTCAACGGCATCAACTGCTGCAGATAGTGCCTTTTCTCTACTTATTTTTAATTTATAATTTAAATGAAGATCTGAAGTTCCTATGAATGTAATAATTCCATCAACATCGCAAGATAAAGCGGTATCTATGTCACTTTTTATAGTTCTTGTAAGTGCTAAAACTTCTGTAGTTAATGATGCTTTCATTATGTTTCTAATAGCTCTTCTTTCACCTTCAGATACTACTGGAAATCCTGCTTCCATTTGAGGAAGTCCTAATTCATCAATTTTTAAAGCAATTTCTAATTTATCGTCAGGAGAAAAGCAAACACCTGGAGTCTGTTCTCCGTCTCTTAGTGTAGTATCATAGACAATGATATTTTTTGGATCTTCCTTGATATTTACTCCTTCAACAAAATTATAAGGACTAACAAATGATTTCATAAGCTAACAGCCTCTTGGGGATCTTCAGAGTAACCTAAGGCAGCAATTGCTCCAATCAAACCCCAATTATCCATTAATACTTCTAAGTTTTTTAACTTATTGGAAAAATCAATAGCTTCTTCAAGAGATACAAGAGTAGATTTAACTTTAAGAGAGTATTTGAGAAGATCTTGATCTATACCTATGCCTTCTAGTATAACTAAGCCTGTTTGTTTTGAGAGGGTATGTTCATTAAAAAGTTCAAAAATTCTTTTTTTGAATAGAGAAACATTTTTTGGATCAACTCCAAAAGTTAGTGCTGTGCTAACACAGTTTTGTGTTTTATGGGGGTTTTTTGGATAAAGTTGAACTAAGGTATGCCTAAGATAGTCTGCCATAGCTTCCTTTTGTATCATATATCCAATTTCATTTGCTAATGACCAGGTTGCACCTTCTTCTTTTGTATCGGTGTCGTCTACCCCTACTACAAGCTTTTGCTTTAGATTAAAAGTAAGTTTAGCTTTGCTGAGTCCTCCGCCGCCGCCGTAATCAATTATCTCTATGGACTCTACACCTTCTGCAAGTCCTCTATTTAAGACTGCTCCAACTCCTCCACCCCCGAGGCCTGCATATGTAATATCAACTTTATCTTGATGAATTTTAACTTCCTCGATACCTGCTGCAGAGATTCCTGCTTTAAGATCTAAATCACATTTTCCTTCTTTTACTCTAAAAAAACTTTGGCTGCCTTCACCTATTGCATGTGTTATCAATGAAGAGGCCTTGGGGTAGTGATATGTTACCCAAGAGGCTGTAGCCATCCCTCTTGGATGATTTTCAAAGATTTCAATTATATTTTTTTCTTTATCTGCAAGAACAACAATCTTATTAAAAGGTGAGATCCATGTCTTATTGCCAAATTTGTTAAAAAACTCATCTCGTGTATATTTCAAATGCTCACCTTTAACCTAATTAAATTAATGTTAGTGACATGGGCCCACTGGGATTTGAACCCAGGACCTCCACCGTGTGAGGGTGACATCATGACCAACTAGACCATGGGCCCAGTTTGTAATAGTTTTAAAAGTTTAAAAAAGTTATCTGTTAATGGACTCGGCGGGATTTGAACCCGCGGCCTCGGCATTGCGAATGCCGCGCTCATACCAGCTGAGCTACGAGCCCTAATAAATATTAAAAGCAATATTTTTAAATTTTTTTACGATAGAAAAGCGTTTTAGTTTAATAAAAATAAAAAAAGAAAAATAAATTAATTTATTTTTTAAGTGGCTTTGTATCTTCAAGCTTTGCAGTTCTTTGTGGTTTTCCACCTTCCCACTCAAGGAGTAGGTAGAGGATAATACCAACTGCTAAACCCACTGCTGGTGCAGAGAAGAACGGACTTCCCCAAATCTGAATGTAGTTAGCTACAATCAACGCTCCAGCCATGATACCTGCAATACCTCTTTGGATATTGTTTTCAACCATACCCATAGCAAGGTAAGAACAAAGGTATCCCTGAATTAATAGGGTAAGACCGAATCCAATGCTTCTGGCAGGTAACATTATTTGAACTATTGGGTTAATCAATAGTGCAATGCTCATACCCCAGAATATGCTTGTTGCTCCACCCCAGTAGGTATACTCCTGTTCAGGTGTAGAGTTTGCATACCTTTGAACTACAAGTGCTTGACCGCCAGTCCACTGTGGACCACACATTGGAACGTATGGGAAGAACGCACCCATAAGTACGTTTCTCCATCCGGTAATAATGTGGTTTCTTCCGATGTGAACCAATACCTTTTCATCAGGTCGTGCTTCGTCAGCCTGCTTAACTAAAGCCTTAAGGATAAGTACGTCACCGAAAGCTATAATATAAGCAACTATAGCTACAGCGACACTTGCACCTATTAACTCTGCTCCTGGGAATCCTACACCAAACACCGACACTTCATTAATTATTCTGTCAAGGTGTAAAGGTATGATAATAGACCTAGTTACTGCAGCCATGTCGACAGTTATTTCTCCGGTTATAAGACCTAGTATGTATCCAATAACGAATCCAGGAACTATTCCAAATCCTGCAATCCATTGGAATATCTTGCTCTGTTTCCTCCATGCAAGTGCTCTCTTTGAGAACAGCAGGAACAGGGACAAGAATGCAGAAACCAAGAAAGAAATTGGTGTTTGACTTACATATGGCTGTGCTGGGTTAAAGATTGTTTGAATTGATGCGAGACCTGCACCCAAAAGAATACCTGCTGTGATAGACTTTGGAACACGCTCGACAAAGCTCCTTGCAACTCCTGTAGCACCTAGTATCAAAAATATTGCTGCTACGACAAACTGCATCGCGATTAATGCTTGCATCCTCACTATAAATACTCCAGACGGTCCAACAACGGCGTCAGTATACGCAGTAAAGTATGCAACATAAATTGGTATACCAGGAGTAATCCAACCTGCTACCGATGGGTCACCAAAAGACGTGTGCCATAGATAGAAGAAGTTGTTCACCATGACCATGACGACACCAAGCTCAATTGGAATCCCCATAGCGCCTTCCATAGCTACCGTTATACCTAAAGGTACACAAGACAGGATTGCTCCTTGTAAGAAGTCTTGGTATTCAATTGGGTAGTGGTAAAATGGCAATCTAAGCTTCAAAAAACTTGGATTGATGGATGGCTGTTCTTCGTATCCTGGTGGTCTTTTAGGACCAAAATATCCAATTCCAGACATTTTTGTTTTCCTCCATTTCTTTTTTGTATCAGGATCACTAATACAAATTAGTAATCCCAACCAATTAGAATTAACATTAGGACATATATAAAGTTTACGCTTATTGTGATTTTCTATATCGGCGATAGTAAATAAACAAATACTCTAAAAGCATAAATTATTTTTCCCTAGCTGAATAATAAAAATTTTTCAAAATAAAGATTAGATATCTTTGTTAAAAAATTCAAGTAAAGACTTAATTTCGTCTTCTGATATTTTTTTAGCGTAGAATTCTCTGATGTCTTTATACACATGCTCTAGCAATGCCACGTCTTTTCTGGTATAGGTTTCAAATCTATCAAGCATATAATATGCGCCTTCTTTTGTTTCAAGATATTCATCTTCTTTTTCAGGCAATGTTTTTCTGGCTAATTTCATCAGTTCTGAAAACTTCAGTATATTATTTTTTGCCTTTACTCTTTCTAATCCTGCATCGATATAAGAATCAATCAATCCCATGAATTCTTTATAGTCAATGAAATCTAAATTTCTAATTCTGTTAAGGCCTTCCATATAGTTTATAAGAAGCTGCCTTGCCTTGTTTTCGCTCTTATAGTATTCATTTAAAGAACTTTCCAAATTTTCTGCGTCTTTTTTAGAGAGGAAAAGTTTTCCAGTAGGAACGTGATAATCTGCTTTTGATTTTATTTTTTTGATCCCATCCAACTCTTCAATATTTTTTCCTATATATTGAATGTTTTCAGTTGAAGTTACTTTGATAAAAAGATTAACAGCCAAACACACTTTATAGGCTTTAGTTTTATCTCTTAGAATTGTTCCTTTTTCATTTACAACTACAAGTTTAGATATTTCGGGATTTTTAATTTTTTTTATATAGAATAAAGCGCTGTAATAAAGATGGGGGCCCAGTTTAACAGGAATGTATGGATCATAATTTTCTTTTTCGCCCTTTAACTCGTTTAAGGCATTTAGTACAGGACCTTCTTCTAAATCTGCTATCCAAGGGAATGTACCTAGTTTTTTTCTGAGTAATTTTTTAAACATAAAAGCACCTGTTCAGAATCCGTATTTGTCTGGCCTTGCTACAATAAAGTATGTTACAGCACAAAGCACAAATGCAATTATCAAAATTCTCAATGTTAATTGGCCTGTCAAGTATAAATTGATGCCGAAGAGAATCATCACTATTAATATTATATACCTAATAACATCACTATAATCCAAATTATCACCTCTTTACGACGTATTTTAGATTTACGTATTGGAAGATTAAGAAAGTCACAATAAACCAAATCCACCTAATTGTTGAAAGTCGAGGATTTCCTTCTAGAATAATACCCAATAATAAAAGGCCTCCAACGATGATGACGATACCGCCTATGAAAATAGGTAAACTTCTTTTAACATAAGTTTTTGATTTCATTCTTTTTCTTTTTGAAATTTTAACTGTGACCATAACATCCCTACTAGCCAAATTAAAAAAGATATATAAGAGTTTCGTGTGAAAGTTTCAGCTTATGGGAGTAAAAACATAATACTCGGGGGGATTTATCCCCCTTCATCGTAATTGGAGTTTTATATGCAGGAACCTGCTCCAAAGATCCCTACTAACGGATAGGTTGTCAATACTGATTGACAATGTTTAATATATTGATACTTATATATAAGGTTATTGGTTAGCAATAAATAATACAATATTGATAATCAATAGCAGTTAATTAATCTATGAGTTTGGATCTTTTTCGTTTGTTATCGCTTTTCTAAAAGAACAGTTTGAAAATCAAATGAATTTTTAAATAATAAATATTTATAATTGAATTAAAAATCTTAAATTAAATATAAAATCAGTATTAATTATTATTTAGTTTAAAAAATACCTACATTATATATAAAAATCTTTACTAATTAAAATTCAGAAATACTAATCTCCACTTTGCTAATCCATATAGTTGCCCAACACTGGATTAATCGAGGTGTATATTGTGGATGCAAAAGTTATTGAGATGATGGACAGACATGAAGGGTTTTTAGATGCAAATGAGATTTCTGTGTTAACAAAGATAGATTATAATATAGTGAGAAAAGAGATGGAAAAAATAATGGGCGAAACTATACTAAATAAAAGCAGTAAGTAAATAAAAAGAGAAAAAGAAAAAGAATAAAATTATTCTCTTCAGGCCACCGATTTCTAGTATTATTAATTATCTGCTGGATTGGGAGAGATTTTGGAGTTATATGTGATTGGAACGAAATGCCACATGAAAAGGGAATTTACTGTGTCGGGTCCTTCCCTAAAGATATGGATTTGAAACTTTTGGTGGCTTAGAGCTAATCTCCATCCTAATCATCTTCAACTTTAAACATATCGTTTTTGAAACGATAATATCCGATTCCCAGACACACTAATAGTAGTCCCCCTACCATTGAAACGTATATCAAGACATCTCCATCCATTGGTCCACCTCCTTGTCTTCGATTGATTCTAACTAGTAGTCTTTGAGTACTCACTCCGCAATTTATTAGAGCATATATAAGCCTTTCGTATTTTGCTTGCCCTGTTATTTTTGTGCATAGTTTTGATGATTAACAAAGGGAACTTTTTTTATAGTTTGTAAGGAAGAAGAGAGTGTAAGAGTATAATTATTGAATTAAATAGAGGATAAAAGGACCCTATAAAAATCATATGACTTATTTCACTAATTAGATTTAAAACTAATGTCTAAATTGAAAAATAAGTTTTTATACCTAAAAAATACAAATGCATGAATACTTGTTAAAATGATTTGACCTTATTTATAAATGAGTTGTTAAAAAGTGTTTTGTTAAACTATTCTAAAGCATTAGGGGATAAATTATTTAAATTTGAAGGCAAATTGACTATTATGGAAAGTAAGCTAGAGAAAATAATAATGGAAAAACTAAAATCGATAGAAGAAGATCTTACTTATATAAAGCATCACATGATGGAAAAAGAAGATGTTTTGAGTGAGGAAGAGTTCAACGCTTACATTAGAAGTTTTGACAAGGAAAATCTTGTTTCATTAAAGGATGCAAAAAAGCAACTTGGGATATAAATGCCCCATACAATTCTATTAGAAAAACGTGTAATTAAATTTCTTGAAAAGTTAGATAAAGATAAAGCCTACCGCATAATAGATAAACTTGAGAAACTTGAAAATGATCCCACACCTTCTGACGCTAGAAAGCTTGTCAGTTTGAAGAAGGGTTCATATAGGCTAAGGGTTGGAGATTACAGGATTTTATATAGAATTGAAAAAGATAGGATAGTTGTATTCTCAATAAACAAGAGAAGCGTAGTTTATAAAAGATAATGCATATGATCTATTTGAAGGTGAATTGACTATTATGGAAAGTAATCTAGAAAAAATAATAATGCAGGCATTAAGATCAAACAATATCTTTTCCATAGATCCTGAATTAAAAGAAATATGGAACGATAAAGAAGATGACCTTTGGGGCAATCTTTAGACAAAGAGAAATAGTGCTTGGCCTGTTTCCTTTTGATGATAGAAATGAGTTTAAGAATTTAAATCAAAACACCGTTATGGCCATACTTATCACAAGCAAGATCAGGAACTTTGAAGAGAGGATTGTTATTGATGATGTTTATCTGGAAGAAGAGGATATAGTCAAGAAAAGCGAGATCTTGCCATTCAAAATATTTACTATAAAAAAATCTCTAATGTTAAAAAGTATTGGCTTTATTAGTTTAGACACAGCAAAAGAGATAGAAGCAATTATTTCAAAAATCATTGAAATCGATATTTAAAATCTTTTTCGCATAATTACTGTTATGCGAATAAAATATACATTTGTGTTTTATTTTAAACATTAGCGCATTATAAAATTAATAAGAAAAAGAAGATAAAAGAAAAAAAATAAATTTATTCTCTCATTAACCCGCCAAGACCGAGTATCTTCATTATAGAGTGCATTGGAAGAGCCAAAGTCACTTCCAATGCACTCCATATTGAGAATCTTGGGCATAGCTGG
>PWMA01000088.1 GCA_003558335.1 Candidatus Methanofastidiosia archaeon
GCAATTATTGGTATGATAGGATTTAGAGGTATACCTAAAGCTTCGGCCGCCAAATAAATTTTAAGAGGATATAATCCCCAAATTATAACCGATATAACAAGTAACAAATTTCTTTCCTTATTTGTCAATATTTGTTTAACTTGTGCAGATGCTGAGTCTATAAAATCGATTCCGGCCAAAATTTTCTTTAAAGGTTTGGAA
This sequence comes from Candidatus Methanofastidiosia archaeon, assembly GCA_003558335.1. Lineage (GTDB taxonomy): Archaea > Methanobacteriota_B > Thermococci > Methanofastidiosales > Methanofastidiosaceae > Methanofastidiosum. Next base: position 202 of record PWMA01000088.1, read on the forward strand.
ATTAAACTTGAATCGTCTAAAAGATCTAGTAATCTAGAAATCTTTAAACGTTTATTTATATTACCTTTGTGGACGGAAAAGGCTATTAGAGAGAAGAGTAAAGCAAGGGCGCCAAATGATATATAGGCGATACCCGGTAAATTAAAATTAATAGAGCCTAAAATTAGAAATATTGAACACAGTACTAAGAAAGGGAGTAGTGAGATATATTTATGGGCAATGAAAAAAGCTACAATTTTTTGATAGGGTAATCCTGTTTTTTTTCTGAAAAGATAAACCTTAGTAGCTTCTCCTCCAAATTTTGAAGAGGGAGTAACACTTTCTACAAATACACCTGACAAATATATAGAAAATACATCTTTAAATGAAATGAAATGGTTCTCTTTATTAAATAGATAATACCACTGAAAAGAGCTCAAAGATAAAGTTAAAATTTGAAGAGAGCCCAATAATACTAAAATTAGAGGATTTAAACCTCGCCAAATGGTAGCAATCTCACTAAAGCCACTACTTACTGTCAAAGCAGTAATGAGCAATATCCCTACAATCCATAATAGAACTTTATTATTTACCATATTAAATTACCACCTGCCTCTAATTTTGTTATAATTATACTCATAAAAAGATCATACCAATTTGAGAAACTATGCCACCTATCAAAAAAGAAATAGTGATCGTCATGAAAAGTATGATAAGGGAAATGCGAGATCCAAATTCCTTGCCTAAAATACCTAAAACAGCAACACATGGCACATATAATAAAGCTATTATTGCCGCCACAAAGAGTTGTAATGTTGTAAGATCCATATCTAACAAAGGTAAGACTGTAAGTTCTCGTCTAAATATGCCTAGTATCAATGGCGTTGATGCTTCCGAGGGTAAACCTAACCAGCCAATTACGAGGGGTTCAAGTGCTTTACCAATATAAATAAGAACTCCTGTTTCATAAAGAACCGATGCAACTCCTATTATTAATACCATAGCAAATACTTCGTTATATAAAGCATTCTTAAGTCGTATCCATATCTTCTTGCCAAGAATCTTAAAATCAGGGATTAACAAATCAGGTACTTCTTGAATAGTTGGAGTTCTTATAGGCTTTAGAAGTTTTCCCATAATGATACCAGATATAAATACGATGAATAGAGAAAATATTAGCAATGATGCTACAAGAGTTATTGAGTGTTCGGCCAACAACGCTATGAATGCTCCTGATTGTGCAATACATGGGACGCCTAAACAAATCATTGAAGAAACAATTATTCGGCTTTTCTTGTGATCTATCGTCCTAGTTGACATTATTGCAGGAACGGCGCATCCATATCCAAGCATTATAGGGATGATGTGTGAACCAGACAATTTCATCTTTTTGAATATTCCATCTACCAATACCGCAAGTCTTGGTAAATATCCACTATCTTCAAGTATACTAAGAGCGGTATAGAATGAAAAAATATAAGGCATTACCAATCCAATTGGCCATTCGATAGATTTTATTAAGAATCCATATTCTCCTATAAGAATATTAAGAAGTGTTTGATTTACTATAAACATTTCAACTATTCTTATTATTTGAGGAAATATTAAATTCATTAGTAAAGGTAAAAGTATGAATCTTCGTAAAGCTAATCCCACCCCTACAACAAAAGAAAAAGTTAAGACCATTACCAATATAGCAAGAGGTATCCCTGGTAAAGGTTTTACTAATAGATTGCCCCATTTGTCTCGCCAATTTTCATTTTTTGTATTTATATTCTTTGAAGCTATTTTTTCTATTTCTTCTGCATTTTTCCAATTAGCGTTATATTTTTTTTTGGAAGGGGTTATCTCATCATTTAATAACTCCTTTATCTTTTGTTTCAACTCAGGGATTCCTTTTCCTTCTATTGCAACAGTTTCAATTATGTGTATTTCCAATTCTTCAGATAGCCCTAATTTGTCTATAGTTCCATCTATTAAGTCTACCCTGTTTATTACTGCAATAGTTGGAAGGTTTTTTTCGATAACTTTTAAAAGAAGGTATATGCTATTTTCTAAGTTTTTTGCATCAAGTACACAAATAACTCCATTAGGGCTACTTGATAACATTTCTAGTGCTATCTTTTCTGCTTCGTTTACAGATTCAAGAGTATAAGTTCCAGGAACATCTATTAATTCATATTTTATGCCATCTACTTGTGCAAAGCCTTTTTTGTATTCGACAGTTGTGCCAGGATAATTAGCCACATCCACATTTAATCCAGTAAGTCGATTAAACAACGCACTCTTGCCCACATTAGGAGGTCCTACAAGCAATATTCGCATTAATTAGTTCACCCTACTAAAACCATCTCAGCAATTTCTTTATCTATTGCAATTCTCCTGCCGTTTATAGAAACTAGAAAAGGTCCTCCAAAAGGTTGTTTTGATTCAAATCTAATTTTTTTCCCGCGTCTCATCCCGAGAGCGTTTAAGGTTAAATTGTTTGGACTCCCCAAAATAGTTGCTTCTTGTCCACAGTATAGATCGCAGACGCATAGATTTTTATCAAATTTATCATTATATTTTTCAGACTTATTATCTTTGATTATTAAGATAGATTCTTGTTCAATGCTTTGTTTTGTAACTTTGTGCTCTTCATTAAAAGACGAAATATCTATATTTGGGTATAGTTTTTTTAATTTTCCGCGAGGATTTCTGAAAATAATTTTTCCACCTTTTTTGATTTCTTTTAGTGCTTTAGATAGTATTTCTGGTTTGGAACTAACGTGTAAGGCAATCCATACAGCATCATATTTTGAATAATCTATGTTTTCACCTTTTTCCTTTACAATTATTATTCCTAAATCTTCTTTCATATTGCTTAGATATTTTTTTGCATATTTTATTGCTACATCATCTTTGTCCGCACAGGTTACGTTGTAACCTTTCCTTGCAAGAAATATCCCTGTAGATGGCAAAGGTCCACTTCCTACGACAAGTATATTAGAATTTTTATTTAGATCAGTTAGTTTAATTTCAGAGTCTACCCTAGATTTATAGAATATTTTTGAATATAGAGTTCCTAGAGGGGAAACTTTACAGCCTAGCTTTTCTAAAAACTTTACACAATTTCCCGAACTAAAAATCAAGCTAGTTTTTTTGGAAATGTCAATCTTGGAGGGATAAGGATTATCCCTTATAGATTCCATTTTAGAATTATTTTTATTTATTGAAAAATTTATAGATGAATCTTCATTTTTTTCTCTACAAATGAATTCAGTTTTTGAAAACAGTGGCCCCATCTTAGACATTCCATATCACTCTCTGTAATTTTTATGGTTTAAAATTGGCCGTTCAAATAATAGAAGCTGCATGTTCTAATTTGAACGTATATTTCGGTAGACCAAAACATTAAATTATTTGAAATTAATTCATTTATAAATCTTTCGGTAGGCCTAAATATTTAAATTAATTTGAACTTATAATTAAACTCTTTAGTTGGAAATAATTATCAAAATAGATTATAACAAAAACAATCTTTAATTAATACTTATTATTAATTAAAAACTAATACAATTTAAAATATTCTTTCTTATATTTGATATTTCAAAGCGAACAAATTTATATAATGTTAATTTTTTTATAGTAATAGCAACATTATATTGTTGAGTAGGTGAAAAAAATGGAAGAAGAATTTAGTGAACAAATGAGTATGCCTTTGATAGGTGACGATGCGCCTAAATTTAAGGCAAAGACTACAATGGGAGAAATTAGTTTCCCAGAAGATTATAAGGGAAAGTGGGTAATATTTTTTAGCCACCCGGCAGACTTTACACCTGTTTGTACAACTGAATTTATGACTTTTGCATCAATGCAAAAAGAGTTTCAAGATTTAAATTGTGAACTGCTAGGTTTATCGATAGATAGTATTTATGCACATATAGCTTGGCTTCGGACTATTAAGGAAAAAATTGAATACAAAGGTATGAAAAATATAGAAATAATGTTTCCTGTTATAGAAGATTTAAAGATGGATGTATCAAAAAAATTTGGAATGGTACAACCAAATGCTTCAACAACTCAAGCAGTTAGGGCGGTATTTCTTATAGACCCCAAAGCAAAAGTTAGAGCTGTTCTTTACTACCCATTATCGGCTGGAAGAAATATGCAAGAGATAAAGAGACTTTTACTTGCAATGCAAAAAGCCGATAAAGACCAAGTTGCAACTCCAGCTAATTGGCAACCTGGGGATGACGTAATAATACCCCCTCCCGGATCTTGTGGTGTCGCGAAAGAAAGAATGGAAAAAGAAGAAGAGGGCAAGTACTGCCTAGACTGGTTTATGTGTTTCAGAAAAGAGAAATAACCTAAAAATCTTTTTTATTTTATTTTTTTTTGCATCTTTATTTGTGTACTAATTTACAATAAGAATATAAATAATATTCTAATACTTTCTTTATGGCAAAATGGTATGAAGAGCTATTTGAAAATTATGCTGAAACTTATGAAACTGAAGATTTTACCAAGGGAACTTTAGGAGAAGTAGACTTTATAGAAAAAGAGATCAATTTTGACAAGTCAACAAATATCTTAGATATCGGATGTGGAACGGGAAGGCACTCTATTGAACTTGCAAAAAGAGGATATCAAGTAACTGGAATAGACCTATCTGAAAGTATGTTAGAAAGAGCAAAGGAAAAAGCAGAAGAATCTAAAGTTGATGTTACATTCATTAAAGCAGATGCTAGATATTTACAGTTTGAAAAGGAGTTTGATCTTACTCTTATAATTTGCGAGGGAGGGTTTCCCTTAATGGAAACAGATGAGATGAACTTTATGATTCTTCAAAGTGCTGCAAAGTCATTGAAAGATAGAGGAAAACTTATTCTTACAACGCTAAATGGCCTTTTCCCATTATTTCACTCTGTTAAGGATTTTATAAACTCTAATTCAGTAGGCGCAAAGAGTGAAGAAAATACATTCGATCTAATGACCTTTAGAGACAAATCTATTTTAGAGTTTGTTGATGATGATGGAAATAAAAAGAAAATAAAGTGTAATGAAAGATATTACGTACCTTCAGAAATAACTTGGCTATTAAAATCTTTAGGATTTAAAAAAATAGATATTTTTGGATGTGAGCTAGGATCTTGGAGCAGAGAGGATAAATTATCGACTGAAGATTATGAAATGTTGGTAGTTGCTGAGTATTGATACTCCAACATGTGTAAGATTTAAAAGTAAATTCATAAGAATTTTTGCTATAGGAGAAGATATTATTTCAGCCATATCGCCAGTATGTTTTTTAATTATCTTCTCCTTCAAAATACTTAAATATTAAGGATTGTTTTATGTTTTTATGAATATTTGTGTAATAACTGATATACATGGAAAGAAAAGTTCTTTGAAAAAATTATTTGATGTTATAAATATAAAAGATTTTGATTTATTGCTTTGTTGTGGTGACATTACTTCTTTCGGCGGGGAAAAAGAAGTAATGGAAATTTTAGATATTATACCGGACATTCCTTTTTATACCGTCTTTGGCAACTGTGATCGAAAAGAAGTAAAGGAATATATTGATTTAAAAGGTATTTCGCTTCACGAAAAAGAAGTCAAAATAGGTAGTTACACTGTAGGAGGATTTGGAGGCTCAAATAAATCTCCCTTTGGAACCCCTTCAGAGTATAGTGAAGAAGAAATAATGGAAGGTCTTTCAAGACTTTCTTTTGAAAATATGATACTCGTGACTCACGTTCCGCCTTATGAGACTAAATTAGATAAGATCGGTAAAGATACTTCAATAGGAAGTACTTCAGTTAGAAGCATTATAGAAAAAATGAAACCTATTGTTGCAGTTTCTGGTCACGTTCACGAATCAAGAGCTATAGACTCTATTGATAATACCAAGATATTAAATCCTGGGCCATTACAGAGCGGATACTATGGTGTGGTAAAAATAGAGAAAACAGATGTGAAAGTTGAATTGAAAGAGATTTATTGAATATATTTAAATATACATAGAATAAATTAATTGCATGGTTGACCTCATAGTAACAGTCTTGTTAGCTGCATTGATTATTGCCCTAGTAATCTATTTCTTCTATCCTATTAAAAAGAAAGGTATTCCAAAAGCACCTATTAAAAAATCAGCACGCAAAGATGGATTTAATGAAGTTCCATATTATTCAGATGATGTAGTAGTAGAGGATGAACTATTAGGGATGAAAATGATATGGGATTCTTATACAGATAGAGTTGAAAATTTTATAAAATATCTTGAAAACTCTAAAGGTACCAATGATCCCAAAGTAATAAGCACCTTTCAAGAAATAGAAGGGGAATATGTAAAGATGAAAAAAAGACTCCGGCCTTTCCTAAGAGACAGTATGATAGAAAAAATGGATAAAAGAATTCTTTATGCTAGACAACTTGCAAATAAGAAATTTCGTTATTGAATGGCAATCGTTCGTACAATAAACTTTAATATTACAGATTTTTATATATTATAATGTTTGGAACTCCTCTAATTATTATTATTTTTTCTATAATAATAGGCATTTTTTTCCCTTCGTATGGTAAAGAACTTTCACCAATAATACCATTTTTACAAGGTAGTTTAATCTTTTTATCTACAATTAAGGTTGATTTTAATATATACAAAAAATATGCAACTCTCATAAAACCTTTCTTATTAGGATTGGCCACTACCTATATTTTTATCCCCATAGTTTTCTTTTCAGTAGGTTTTTTATTACTTAACTTAGATTTAATCAATTTGCCGCTATTTATTGGGATTGTTATAACTGCAGTTGTTCCTCTGGCAGCAGGGTCTACCTTGATATGGTCCAAAGAGTTAGGGGGAAAAGTTGAGATTACTTTGCTGTTGGTAGTAACAACAATAATGATGGCGCCTTTAGTAACTCCTTCTTACATATACCTGTTCTTAAGAGATGAAGTAATCGTCAACGCCCCAAGAATGTTTTTAGAGATGGCATTGATAATATTTGTTCCAATTTTGATTTCTATTCCTATAAAAAAAAGACTTAAAAAAGAGTTGAGTTCCAATATTTCATTTTTATTGATAGGTGCAATAATATATATAGCAGTTTCTAGGAGTTCAGAAAGGCTTGATATAGTAAAAGATTATCTATTAATTTCAATAATACTGTCCTTGAGTTTTATAGTTATTACTATTTTATTCCTAACATTTTTTTCAAAGATATTGAATCTTAAAAGAGATGAGAAAGAATCAATTCTAGTACCCTCATTTTTTAAGAACATAAGTCTTGCAATAATTGTTGTCTTATTTTTTGAGCCTGAGGTAGCTTTCTTTCCTGTAATATATTATATCACAGAACAGGTAATTCCTCCAATATATTATGAGGTAAGAAAGCTAAAATTAAAACCAAGAACTATAAATATTGAAAATCTATTTTATTAGAGGATAAAATGAGTAAAAAAAATAAATCATGGAAGCAAAAGTTAGAAGATAGTAGGGATTTGCCCAAAGTTGTGTCAATAACTGGTAATATGCGTAAAAAATGGGGAGAGGGAACTGTTGTCATACCGACCCCTATCGAGGTAAATGAGATCATGAAAAAGATTCCTCTTGGAAAACTAATAACGACTGATCAGATAAGAAAAAAGCTTGCAGAAAAACATCATGCGAGTATTGGATGTCCTTTGACTACAGGCATTTTTATCTGGATAAGTGCCAACGCTGCAAATGAAGCAGCTTTAGAAGGAAAAACTGAAATTACACCATACTGGAGAACGTTAAAAACAGGAGGTATAGTTAATGAAAAATATACAGGAGGAGTTTCATACCAAAAACAACTTTTGGAAAGAGAGGACCACATTGTAATTCAAAAAAGAAAAAAATACGCAGTTAAAGATTATGAAAGCAAATTAGTTCTATAATTTTTAAACAAAAATAGCCTTTTTATTTGTTCTTTTAGTAAAAAGCTTTTTAAAAATATAAGAGCAGTATTCTATAGAGGGATTTTTTGATAGAGATTAGGTTTCATGGTAGAGGTGGACAAGGTGCCGTAGTTGCATCAAATATTTTAGCAGATGCAGCTTTTAGAGAGGGAAAATTTGTTCAAGCTTTTCCATATTTTGGTGTTGAAAGGAGAGGTGCCCCTGTTACTTCTTTTACGAGAATAGATAAAAATCCCATTAAAATAAGAAGCCAGGTTTATAATCCAAATTATATTGTTGTGCTTGACCCCACGCTGATGAATGTAACTGATGTTACTTTGGGTTTAAAAGAAGATGGGCTAGTTTTAATTAATTCAGATAAAGATCCTAACCACTATAACCTTTCTTTTAAGACTGTAACTGTTGATGCTACTTCAATTGCAATTGAGAATAAACTTGGTTCTAAATTAGCCCCTATTGTAAATACATCTGTCCTTGGTGCTTTTGCCAAAATATCTAGAGAAGTTATGCTCGAATCAGTTGTTTTAGCAATACAGGAAAGTGTACCTTCAAAAAAAGATGAAAACATTAAGGCTGCTAGAGAAGCATATGATAAAGTAATAATGTAATGATTATATGAAAAAATTAGAAAAA
>PWMA01000091.1 GCA_003558335.1 Candidatus Methanofastidiosia archaeon
ACACAAACCTAAAGGCAATTATAGAAAATCTAAAGAAAATCAGTAGCTATAAATCCCACTGTGAAGACCTACTAAAGACAAAGCTTTCACCAACAGAAGGGAAAAAGGATGATCCCGCGCACCCTGCAATACACCCCACCGGCGAGATTCCAAAAAAGCTAAAGGACGACCAGGCAAAGCTATACGACCTTGTTGTCAAAAGATTTTTTGCTGTCTTTGGAACCCCCTACATCTACCAATCGATTTCAGTTGAGATCGATGTGAACGGCAACTCATTTTTTGCAAGCGGACGGGTTGGGATTGACCCAGGATTTTTAAAGTATTATGGAGAATACTCTGGCGTTGAAGAGGTGCTACTTCCTGATCTAGAAAAGGGTGAAAAGATAGAAAAGGTATCGCCTAAAAAAGAGGAAAAGGCTACAAAGCCGCCCTCAAGGTACAATCCGTCTTCAGCAGTTTCAGAGATGGAAAAGCTTGGCATAGGGACAAAGGCGACACGCGCAAATATCGTTGATATCCTCTACTCAAGAAACTATATCGATGGAAAGCAGATTGTTGTAACAGATTTAGGCGAAGGTATAGTTGGAACGCTAGAAAAATACTGTCCAGATATTGTTTCAGTTGAGCTAACAAAGCATTTTGAGGAAGAGATGGAAAAGATCCAGGAAAACGAGATTACAAAGGAAGAGATTTTAGAAGAGGCAAAGGAAAAGCTAATCGATATATTCTCAAAGTTTAAGGAAAACGAGGAGGATATAGGAAGAGAGCTTTTAGTTTATCTTGAGAGGGAAGAGAGAAGAAGGAACTTTGTCGGGGTATGCCCAATATGTAGTGAGGGAGAGCTATTTATCAGAAAGGGGCGTTTTGGACCATTTATAGCATGTCAGCGGTATCCAGATTGTGATGCAACATTTTCTCTGCCAAGTAACTGCATTATAACACCAACTGAAGACCTTTGTAAACTATGCGGATTTCCTGTAGTTATAGCAAAGAGAAAGAGATCTGGGCCCCAGGCAGTTTGCATAAACTTAGAGTGTCCCTCAAAGAACAACTACTCTGTTCCAGTTGAAGGAAGGACATGTCCAAAGTGCGAGGAAAGTCTTGTGGTAAAGAAGTCTTTTTATGGGCCTTTTATAGGTTGCTCAAGCTATCCAAAGTGCAGATACACTGAAAAGATTGAAGAGGCAAAGGAAAAAAATTAAAATCTATTCTCTCATCAATCCGCCGATGCCGAGGATCCTCATGAACTCTCTCATTGGAAGAGATCTTTTATTTATTGTTACTGGATTTGATAAAACGCGTGCGTTGGGAGGACTAAAATAATTTTGCCAGAAAGGGACTCCAAATACTATTGTTCCTGGAAAATTTGCTCTGTAAACCCAGACCCAAGTATCAGGAGGTATGGAATCCTCTATAAGAACATGGGTGGGCCCAGATATTTTAGTCACATAAAAGGATGCGTCCCTAAATTCTTCAAATTCAGAATCGTCTATAATTACATGCAAACTTTCCATTAAAGGATCATAGATTTTTATTGTTGGATCATAGCATGTTTCGTTGGGACAAGGATCTGTGGCATCAGTTGTTACAACTATCAGTTGTCCAACTCTCACAGTTTCAGGTGCTGCTCTTGCGCTAACTTGCGCTAGGGTAGAGACCACGCCAAAAGTGCTTAAAACAAAAAAGAGCGTTATCAGCATGGCAATTATCTTCTTCATGACAATCTACCTACGCCTATTAAATGAACTTAATACTACTTAAAGATTATGGTTAAAATTTAGAAATCCATTCAATCGCCAAAATCTTTAACCTTCTGTGCAATAACTTTATATATTTTTCAGCGCTTTTAATGACTAAAGGAGGAACGAATATGAAAATAATAAAAACTCCATATCGTGACTTAATTTTGGCTGAATTTTCTGATCTTACCATGTCAACAGGTACTGCCTATTTTAGAACAGATATAAACGGCCCTCCAGGGCCATCTGTTAGAATGGAGCAGACTGTTGATACTATATTTGATTTAAGAGAGCGCCAAGAATCGGGGTCAAACATCTTAATAGTTGCACACCGCTCAAAATCAGATATGTCTATTGAGGAGAACTTTAAAGAGCTAAAGCTTGAGGTTGAAGAGAGTAAAAGAAAAACATCTCTTCCTGTAGAGAAGATCTTTTTTGCCAGAGATTTAAATGAGCTAAAAAAACTAAATCAAGAAAACAAAGACTCAGTTATATTTTTGGAAAACATAAGAAAGATCTGTGAAGGGGAATTAAAACCTCCAGAAAATTCCACGAACACTGATTTCTGGGAGTACTTTACACAATTTAAAAAGATAAATGGTGCGCTATCCTGTTGCCACAGGGATGCTCTGTCTTTGAGAGTGTTTGCCGATGGTTGTTATTGTAATGATTATTTTATAAGCGAGCTTGATGATATAACCCATGTCTATACAGACACCTCAGACCTTAAGCTTTGGGGTGTTGCGGGTGCAAAGGCAGAAAAACTTGATGCCATAAGACTAACAGAAAACAGGGACGATCTTATGGTTGTCCTAAACGGTGGACCTGTTTTTGTCTTACTGCTTTGGGCTCTTTCTCAAAAGTCACCTTCCCTTAAAAGAACACTTCCAACCTCAGTTGGAAAGGAAAACAAAGAACTTATAGAAAAGTTCTACAATAAGAACTGGGAAAAGGTCAAGAAAAACGCATTTGATATAGCTGAAAAGATTGATCGGGGCTCAATTAGTGTAATCCTTCCAATAGATATAAACATAAGAAAACCTGATGGAAGCATAAAAAATGTAAATCTAAAGGAGATCCATGAAGGAAAGTTTGAATCCATAGGCTCAAACACCATCTCAATGGTAGGCAATATGGCTGCAAAGAGGATATTCCTTCAAAACGGCTCTTGGGAGCAGCGAGAAACCCTAGAAAGTGCCAAGACTGAATCAATAACAAAAAGCTTCTGTAAAGAGATTCTAAATAGATCCAGTAAGTTTTTCATTAATGGAGGGGACACCGTTTCTGATATAAGGACGCTTGAAGAAGAACTTAAACTTCCAAAGTATAGAGAAAGTGGAAAGCTAAAGGAGCTTGCTGTTGGAGGGTTTGTTGTTCACTGGTGGAAATACCTTCACCAAGAAAGCGATATTCCTTTTGGTGTTAAATACGCAGAGATTGGAAGCTTTAGAACTCTCTACAGAAAGAAGAAGGAGCAGAGAGGATTTAACTGAGTATATTTAGAGATGTAGCATCACTTTTAAAAGACAAAAATAATGTAGCCCTTACAGGTGCTGGAATATCCAAAGAGTCAGGGATCCCTACATTTAGAGGAAAAGAGGGGCTCTGGGAAAAATACAGGCCTGAAGAGCTTGCAAGCAGGGATGCTTTTATTAATAATCCAGAGTTGTTCTGGCAGTTTTTTAACTCAAGAAGAGATATAATAAAAGAGGCAAAACCAAATCCAGCCCACAAAACTTTAGCCTCTATGGAAGAATCAAACGATCTCTCATTTATTGTAACGCAAAATATAGACGAGCTCCACAGAAAGGCGGGAAGTAAAAACATTATTGAGATTCACGGTAACATTTGGGATTTAAGGTGTGAATCCTGTGGAATGAAAGATAGATTGGAAAAAACAGATGGGAGTCCTGTGTGCTCAGTTTGCGAAGAAATAATACGCCCAGATGTTGTTCTTTTCGGTGAAGCAGTTAGAAGACTTGATGAAGCAATTAGAGTTGTTAAAAGCGCAGATAATATTTTAGTAATCGGAACATCTTCTCTGGTCTATCCTGCAGCACTTTTGCCCTATGAAGGTAAAGTCAGCGGTGCAAATTTAATTGAAATAAATGTTGAAAGAACTGAATTAAGCAAAGATGTGGACTATTTTATCGAAGGAAAGGCCGGTGAAACCCTTCCAAAGATTTATAACATTATGAAAAAACTTTAGATTATGTATCTGTCTAAAGAGGACGAAAAAATACTAAATGGTGAAAAGGGTTATGCTGCTCAAAAGTCGATGGAGATCCTATCATCTTTAGGGGATATCTACGGCGCAGATAAGCTAATCCCTGTTTCATCCTGCCAGATAGCAGGGGCATCTTACAAAACTATAGGTGAAGCAGGTCTTTTTTTTGTTTCTGAGTTTTCAAAGAGCTCTAAAGTAAAGGTAAAGGCGACTCTAAACCCGATAGGCATGGACTCAAAGGATTGGCAGAGGATGAATATAAAAAAAGAGTTTGCGGTAAAGCAGCTTGACATCTTAGATGCCTATCTTAAGATGGGAATAGATTGCAGCTGCACTTGTACCCCATACCTAGTTGGAAACAGGCCAAATTGTGGAGACCATATAGCGTGGAGCGAATCCAGTGCTGTCTCTTTTGCAAACTCTGTTCTTGGAGCCCGGAGTAACAGAGAGGGAGGGCCATCATCGCTTGCCTCAAGCGTAATAGGAAAGACTCCAAACTATGGATTGCATCTTGAGGAAAACAGAAAAGCTGGAATAATAGTTAAAGTAACTGAAGAGATAAAATCTTTTTCAGATGTTGGAGCACTTGGAAGCTTTGTTGGCTCTGAAATAGGAAGTAAGATCCCTTATTTTAAGAACTTAGAACTAGATTCAGACAAATTAAAGTCTTTAGGGGCTTCGATGGCCGCTTCTGGCTCAGTTGCACTTTACCATATAGAGGGCGCTACGCCTGAATACCAAAATGCAATAGCAGATGATATAGAAAAGATAGAGGTAGGAAAGGAAGAGATAAGAGAGGCAAAGGAAAAGCTAAACTCGTCAGAAGATACAGAGCTTATATGTATAGGTTGCCCGCATTGCTCAGTTTCCGAGGTAGAAGAAGCGCTTAGAATATTTAAAAAAGAGGGCAGAACATTCAAAGGTGATATCTGGATATGTACATCTCGTTATGTAAAAAATGAGCTTGAAAGAAGAGGTATTGCCCAAGAGGTAGAAAAGTATGCAAAGTTATTGGCAGACACCTGTATGGTTGTGGCCCCAATAGAAGACCTATACCAAAAAACAGCCACAAACTCTGGCAAAGCTGCAACTTACCTGCCTTCACTGTGCAAACAGAAGGTAAAGTTTGGGGATTTAGAGTCTTTAATAAAGGATTTCAAATGATTTAGTCATCAAGCGTAAATTCCCTGATTCCTTGCCAATACCCTGTTCCTTCTAGGTAGTCTATCTGAGATTGGATAAGGTTGTAATGCTCTTCCTCCATCTTTACCAGTTTTGAAAATAAGTCTTTTGCTTTCTCATCATCAGAACTTTCTAAGCACTTTTGATAATAGTTCATTCCGCTTTTTTCAACCTGTTGGGCAAGCATCAATATTATTAGATCGTCTTGACCAAGGTGCCTAGTTTTCTCAAGCTCCTTTTCAACGTCAGGCACTATCTTTTCTACCTCTTTATTTTCAATCTCTGAAACTGTGTAATCACAAGTTTTAAGCTCTTTTTTAAGCTCTTTTTCTAAAAATTCTCTGTGTCCTATCTCATCTAGTGCCAGTTTTAAGAACATGTTTTTGCCAGAAACATTTGAAACCTTTATTGCAGACTTTATATATACCCTCAAAGTTTCCTTTTCTGCCTCAATTGCAGTTTGAAGGACTGATATCTTCTCAAGTTTTTCCATGAAGGGGTTTTAACTTTTGATATTTTTAGTCCTTTCGCCTACCTTCCTCCCAAACTCAAAGCATAGAGATAGTTCCTCTTCACTTGGCATATACTTTACCTCTAAAGGATTATCAATCAACTCGAAACTAAGCTTTTTAACGTGGCCTAAAAGAGGCTTAATCGGGCTAATGTTTCCGCTGTAACATGAAAAAAGACCTACAGATTTGTTCTTTAATCCTGTTTTTTCTACCAAATAAAGAAGTTTTAAGAGCTCTGGCGAGATTCCACCTTTAAAAGAAGGTGAGCCCAATACAATTGCACGTGATTCAAAAAGTTTAGAGAGTATATTCCCAGCGTCACATTTCTCATAGTTTATAGCCTCTACCTCAGTTTCGGTGGAAGCTATGCCGTCAGCTATAGAATAAGCTATTTTTTCATTGCATCGCCATGCTGAAGAGTATAAGATAGTTGCCTTGTTTTTTGTTTTTCCAGAAATAAAGTCTTTGTACATCTCGAAAACAGCTTGAATGTCTTCTTTGAATATGACGCCGTGATTTGGCGCCAAAATATCAATATCGTAACTAGTTAAATCAGGCATATTGTCAAAGGGTAAGAGATAGTTAACAAAGTATGAAAGTAGGCTGTGCTCAACTAATTCTAATTCTTTACTAACTCTATATGTAGTTGCTATATGCTGAGAAAAAAGGTCTTCAGAAAAAAGAATATTGTCATGAGCTAAATATGTTAATAGCAATTCATTGTCCCCAATTGTAACTTCCTTAAATAAAAGCTCTCTTTTCCCAAGAGAAAGTTTATCACCATCACGAACAATCTCATAATTCCACCTTCTATTGTGGTATTTTTCAATTGCTTTTTTGTTTTGCTCAGTTGTAACAATTGTGGCATCTTTTGTCTTTTTCATGACAAAGGGAAGGCTTCCGGAGTGGTCCATATCAGAATTTCCAATTATTACAAAGTCTATCTTTTCTGGGTTTGTAATATCGCTAATTCTAGAAAGAGTTTCCGAGGTAAAACCGTGTTTTACAGTATCGATTAAAACTGTCTTTTCATCCAGGACAATATAGGAGTTATAGGTAGTGCCTTTTGAAAGAGATGGCCCGAATTTTGGCGGACTCCAATCAACTGCACCTACCCAAAAAACCCCATCTTTTATTTTGTATCCCTTCATTAAATGAGTGTTAAGTTCACTCCTTTTATATTTTCTTGATAAAAAAATCAATTCAACAATAAACATATATATTTGTTTCAAGATTTTCTTTTTATGAAAAAACTAAAATTTAATCTAATATTATTAACAACTATATTGATTCTATCCTTAAGTTTAGTCCCAATTTCATCCAATCAAGCGCAAATTGCTTTGGTTGCAAACAGCATTGATATTGAAATGAATCCTAGCGTTATTGATAGTCTAAAAGATAATAATCTAACATTTGATTATTTTGAAACAAATAGTAAAGATTACAGCGGATATGATTACATAATTGTAATTGGAGGTCCTGACGCTTTAGGCTCAGGAGAGCTGTCAAAAACTCTATTATCTGATGATGACCAGACCTCTTTGAGGACAAGAAGATACAGGCTTATGTATGAAACAGCCGATACCTTTAGAAATAATCAAAAAGTATTCGTAATTGCAGGCTCTGACAGAGAGTTCACAAAACTTGCTGTTGACCGATACTTTCCTCAAATTATTTCACAGATAAAGGATGCAAGAATTGAAATGCCAACCTCTAGAAATCTAAGTTCTTCTGATCTAAGGCAGTTAATTGATAGTGGAATCGATTTATATCTAATCGATGTAAGAACATCAGCAGAGTTTTCAAGAGGACATCTTCCTGGGGCTGTGAATATTCCACAAAACAGGATTAGAAGTAGATTAAATGAGGTGCCTAGGGATAAAATAGTTGTACTTTACTGTGATATAGGAAGTAGAGCTGCTAGCTCTATACTTATCTTTGACAATAACGATTTTGACAATGTCTATGTATTAAGAGATAGCTACTCTACATTTTTTCATCGAAACTAGAAATCTAAAATAATATAAAAATCTTATATTTATAAGATTTAAAATAAAATTACTTTTCTTCTAGCGCCTTGTTTAGATCTTTTAAAAGCGCCTCAACATCGAGTCCGTGGGCCATAGCCCCTTCCTCTAAGGTTTCAAACTGTGCAACTGCACAGCCGATGCACCCAAGTCCGTAGGACATAAAGACAGGTATCGTCTCTGGATGCTCTTGAACTATTTCACCTATTGGCATATCTTTTGATATCAATGTGCTCACCTCCTTTGAAAAAAATATAGATCAATTTAAAAACTTAACTAGCCGTGGAAATACTCTGAAGCAAACGCCTTTTCTTTGTTGTAGTCACTGTCGTGGCCTGGTATTCCAACTGCATCTGCCCTGCACTGTCTGCAAAGCTTAAACTGCTTCAAATGTTTTCCAGCCTTTTCTCTGGCAAAAGAGATGTCATCACAAGATGGCGCCTTAAAATCCTTTAGTTTATTAAGCGGTATCAATGGTATTATGTTCATTAGATCTGCGCCGCTCTCCTTTCCTTTTATGGCTATCTTTTCTATCTCATAAAGATTTAGCTCAGGTATCAATACAGAGTTTAACTTTACTAACATCCCTTCTCTCTTTGCCGCTAAAACACCTTCCCACTGTTTTTTCAAAAGTATGTTTACTGCCTCTTTTCCTTTTAAGATCTTATTGTCAAAGTTTATCCAAGAGTATATCTTTTCTGCAATCTCTTCATCAATAGAGTTAATTGTTACAGTTACAGTCTTTACTCCCAATTTTGATAGCTCTTTTGCCTTCTCACTTAATAAGAGCCCGTTAGTTGAGATGCACTTTATTAGGTCTGGATACTTCTCATCGATTATTTTTAATGTTTCAAACGTTGAACTGTTTGCTAAAGCCTCTCCTGGTCCTGCTATACCGACTACTATAAGATTATCAGAATC
>PWMA01000120.1 GCA_003558335.1 Candidatus Methanofastidiosia archaeon
TAAAATCTAATGGAATAAAAATACTTGAAAATATTTGAGGTTTAAATATGTCTCAAGAGATAAAAGATAGCATAAAGTCAGCAGCAGGCCTTATTGAAATAGCTGCAATCACAGCGCCAAAAGCCAAAGGAATAGATGACATAAGAACAAAAACAATCTATAAGGGCAGTAAAGATCACAAAGACTTAGTTGAAAAAATGAATGAACTTGGCGATAGAAAAGGATTCAAATTCTTTTTTAGAGATTCAAACAATACATTGAATTCAGAGGCAATAGTTCTTATCAGTGCGATTTCAAAATCTCCACTTGGGATGAATTGTGGGATGTGTGGGTATAATTGTACAACTATTCCAGAAAAGAAAAAAATAAACGATTTTATAGCACCAATATGTGCATTTGCTCTTGTGGATCTTGGTATAGCGCTTGGCAGTGCATCAAAAACTGCTCAAATGCTAAATATTGATAACAGAATGATGTACACAATAGGAGCTGCCGCAGTGGAGCTATGCCTTATTGAAGGGGATGTAGCAATGGGAATTCCTCTTTCTGTATCAAGCAAGAACATATTCTTTGATAGATAATTTATTTAATTATTTTTTTTATTAGTAAAGGAAGGCCTATTTTTAATAATCCTTTAACTACAGGACAACTCTTTTCGCTATCACCATCTTCAAAAAGGTTTTTATCTACCCTTGATAAAATAACACCTGCCCCAAAAGCAGCCAACATGATAGGTATAGGATATTTTTCAATAAGACTTGGAGATTCATCTTCAGGTTCTATTCTTGATTTTATCTCCTTTAATAAATTTTCAATGTCCTCTCTTACTATCTTTTCTTCCATAGATGTAACCCCCATAACCTACTATGGCTCCTATGAAAATTAATGAGATTCCTACAACTAAAAACGCCATCATATAGCTACCAAGAACACCTTCTAAATAGAATATCAGTGAAACAAAAAGGGCTAAAACACCTGCAAAAGCTAACATAGCAGCACCAATTGTTAGAAAAACACTCTTTGTAAGTCTAGCAATCGGCTCTTTTATTGCTTCTTCTATGATATCTGAAACTGCTTGTTTTATGTAAAGGATAATATTTTTTATTAGCGTTTCAATTAGTTTGTTTAAAGATTCTTTTTCTGCCATTTTTCCCACTTACTTCCTCATAAGTTTGCCCATAAGATATCCAAATCCAAAAGCTGAAAATATACTTAGCATAGGGTATTTTCTAACAAATATCTCTGCTTCCTGCATAACTTTTTTAGACTCCTTTCTAACACGGTCAAGATCTTCATGGTGTTTTTTTTCAAAATCTTTTAGTTTTTCGCTTGCTTCATCACCCAAATCTTTTATCTTCTCCTTACTAATATTAAGTTTAGTTTTGCCTTCATCTACAAGCTTTTTTCCATCTTCAACCATCTTTTCTCCCATCTCAATATCTTTTTCAAGTTCTTTTTGAATGTCTTCGACTCCAACTTCTTTCAAATAATCACCAAATCTATATAATGTGTTAAATACTTATAAAATTTTTCTATTGTATTTAATAATTATTACAAGCGAATATTTTCATCCTTGCCAATTCCCTTTAGGGCAACGTAAATAGATATCAATGAAAACACAGAGTATATGACTAGATATTTACCTACTTCCAAAAAATCAACTGAAGGATTTGAAGCAATCTTAATTATTGGAATTATGGGCGAGTAACTCATTACTTCTTTTAAAAATGGATTTTCAAAAGGCATTGGTACAAACATAATGAGTGTTATAATCATCATGAAAAGTGTAAGAAAGAGATTTGACTCAGTAATACTTGAAGATATATTTGAAAAAACTATTGACAGAGAGAACAATAGTAACATTACAATTGAAAGAAACAATAACAAAAGCGGCATATTGAATATAGAAATACCTCTAACACTTAATACTAAAATCCAAAGTGATATTTGCAGTATTGATATTGTAAAGATTGGAAGAATTTTACCCAAGACAATCTCGATTCTTTTTAGGGGGGAGGCTAGAAGTATTTCAAAAGTTTTTCTTTCCTTTTCACCAACTATCGAGTCAGATAAAATGTTCATTGATAGAAATATCGGTAAAAGTAGTATTAGGGGTATCAAGAGCGTTTGCATTATTTCGACAAAGAAAAGATCTGTTATGCTATAGGAGTATTCTTGGGGGATTATATTTATTGACAGGGGATTTAAGACTTCATCTGAAAAGTCTTCTTTTGCTTTTATGTATGATCTTCTTAATGGATTATATAGATCTTCAAACTGGCCTGGATTTTTTAGCATCAATCCAATGGAATTATCTTTTTCAGCCCATATAACGCCATCAATATTTTCAGGAATCTCTCCTACAAAATTGGGATTTCTAAGGGTTACACTCTTTATTGATTCATACTCTAGATAATCTGAAAATCCTTCTACTTCAGAATAAACTAAAAATGTTCCCTTTTCTGATGGATCATCAACATATGTTTGGACGTAGGCATAGGATGAACCTATAAGAACTATTCCAATTACTATGAAAAGCTGAAGTAAAAATGCAACTACATATATCCTTTCCCTTGAGATATCTTTAAACTCCTTTATTGCAAGGTGTATGACCTCTTTTCTCATAACACACCCCTTAGTACTGTAATATTATACAAAAAGTGTATCATTATACCTAAAATAAAGGCAGGTATTAGATATCTCCTTTCTGAAATTCCTATACCTATGATACCTGTAGATACAATATGGACCCCACCTGATAGAAATGTCCTCATAACAAAGATTCTAAGTGCATACTCTGGAAAAATGTTTAGGGTAAAAACTGTAAAAATAATATTTTCTAAAAGAGCAAATCCAAATCCAGAGGCCATCCCAGAGAGCATCCCTTCATACCATTTCAATGGAAAATACTTTGCAGCTGAAAAAACACCTATACTCTTTGAGAACTCTTCTATTGCAGCCCAAAGAAACAGTATCACAAAAACAGATTCTATGAAGTAGAGGGTAATAATTCCAAAGAATATCTCTAAAATTATAGATATAAAAATAGCGATAAATCCAAATATAAATGCTATATAGTAGGGGCTATAGAGTATTCCGCTTAATCTTAACTTTCCAGCAAACTCATAAGTAAGTTCAGAAATACTTGGCCTTGGACCGAAATAAAACTCATCCTTTTTGTATAAGGTTTTTGATAGATATATCAATCCCAATGAAAATCCAAGAGAAGGTAAAATAGAAACTAACGCCTCTCTAACGGAAAATGTACCGCTTTCAATTGCTATAACAAGGGAGAGAGGAGATATAGCTGCAATCTCCTTTAATCCTGCAACATAAAGGGTAGATGTCCCAAACAACATTATAAATAAGAGGATAAATGTCACAGTGACAATCAAAGATGAATCCTTATAGTTTTTTGAATATATCCCTATCAATCCTGTTATACTAAGAAGCAGTATAGCAGTTACCATCAGTGGAAAGATTATCAAAGGGTTACTAACTCTTCCAAAATAATAAAGAGCTAAAACCCAGAACAAAAGCTGAGAAAATATAATAGTTCCGATTGAAATAAATTTAGAGTAGTATATCTTCTGTCTTTCTGTGGGAAGTGCCAAAAGCATTTCACCTGTTCTCCTCTCTTTTTCAGATATAAGTAGATCAATTAACATCCCTCCACTTAGAAAGAGGGGCAAAAGAAGAACTAAAAGAACTATATAACCTCCTCTTTCATCCTCAAATGTTTCACGGGTTCTTTCTATCTGATCCTGAATTGAGGAAGGCCTTTCCACTACTTCTAATTCTTCTTCTACAGGTGCTTCTTCTTCCACCTGCCTCATATCTTGATCTATTGCTTCTTGGCCATTTCCGATTGGAAGCTCTGTAAAAAGCTCTATTTCAGGATCTTCGATTGAAAGATCTCTAATTCTAGCTTCTATTACTCCATCCTTAAAACCGCTAACAATTGTATTTAACTCAGAATAGGCAGATACACTTTTTGGATTTTCCTCATCTATGTAAATCCAGACTGTTGAGGATCTATAGCTTCTTATCTTAATTTCAAAATCCTCTTCTAAAATTAAAAGAGCTGATATCCTCCCACTTCTTAATAGTTCCAATCCTCTTTCCCTTTCTAAAAACAGTATGTCAAATCTATCATTTTCTGAAATAATATCAACCAAAGAGTTTTCTTCAGAGGATACGCCTATAGGTATGTAGCCTTTACCTCCAATTGTCAAATTAAAAAATCCTCCTTCTTCTAAAGATCTAACGTAACTTCCAAAAAGAGGTATTATCAATAGGATTACAAGAAGTTGCAATGTAAAGGCTATTTTGAATTTTCTATTTTTAAATAGCCTGCTAATCTCCCACTTAACCATATGCCTAATCATTTTTACTACCAACAAGTTCAATAAAAACTTCTTCAAGAGAAGGCGTTAAGTCTTCAAAATAGATGACCTCTTCTTTTAGGATATAGCTTAGGTCTTTGTAATCTTCTGCCTTTATTATTATGTAGTTTTCTCTTCTTTCTAAAATTTTAAGTTTCTCATCACATGAAATCCTATCAAGAATCTCACTTTTCATGTTTTTTAGGCCCACTTTAAACATTTTCTCTTTTATATAAATCTTCTTAAGATTTTCAACTGTGTCGTAAGCCCTAATCTTTCCCTTGTCAATAATTGCTATCTTATCACACAACTGTTCTGCCTCGTTCATGTAGTGGCTGCATAAAATGATCGTCTTGTCTTTTTTTAATGTTTTAATAAAATCCCTTATTCGTCTAGATGTAAGCGGGTCAAGCCCCATAGTGGGCTCATCCAAAACAATAATCTTGGGGTCATGTATCAAGGCTCTTGAGATTGCTAGTCTTTGTCTCATCCCTTTAGAAAAAGAAGATACTCTCCAGTCCTTTCTATCTGAAAGTCCAACTAGAGCCAATAGCTCATCAATTCTTTCGTGAACTTTACCCCTTGGAACGCCGTACAATAGCCCAAAATACTCCAAAAGTTCTCCCGCCTTTGGCCTCTCATA
Source organism: Candidatus Methanofastidiosia archaeon (assembly GCA_003558335.1). Classification (GTDB taxonomy): domain Archaea; phylum Methanobacteriota_B; class Thermococci; order Methanofastidiosales; family Methanofastidiosaceae; genus Methanofastidiosum. The sequence continues at coordinate 5,029 of PWMA01000120.1, forward strand.
GAGATTAGGCTCTTCAGGGAGATATCCTATTATTTTTTTGATATCTGTGGGATATTTTTCGAGATCTTTTCCATCTATTACTATTTGCCCCTCTGTTGGTTTTAAAATACCGCACAATAGTCTTATCAATGTGGTCTTTCCTGCGCCGTTTGGCCCAACTATACCTATTGTAGTGCCATCTTCTATAGTGATATTAGCATCTTCTAAGGCTTTATGGTTTCCAAAGGACTTGGAAACACCAAGAAACTCTATCATTAAAGAAAAATATGAATCTAATCTTATTTAAACGTCTTTGCTTTAGATTACGAAATTCTCAATAGTTTTGCTTATAGTTTATTTTTTAAATGGTAAATATAAATCTAAATAGAGCGATATGAAAGGGTTAATTCAAGTATATACAGGAAACGGTAAAGGGAAAAGCAGCGCTGCCTTTGGGCTTACTTTGAGAGCTTCTGGCAGAGGTCTTAGATCAATAATAATTCAATTCATGAAGCAGAGTAACTCATATGGAGAGCATTTTGCCATAGAAAAAATTGACAATATAGAGATAGTTGCCTTTGGAAAATCAAAATTTATCAACTTTAAAAATCCCAGCAAAGAGGACTTTGATCTCTTAACCCAAGCATTTGAGTTTTCCAAAAACACAATAAACAGTGGAGAATATGACATTGTAGTTCTTGATGAGATAAATATAGCGCTTCACTTCAATCTTATAGATATCAAAGAAACAGCTGAGCTATTGAAAAATAAACCTGAACATGTAGAAGTTGTGCTGACAGGAAGATTGGCCCCAAAAGAAATCATAGATCTCTCTGATCTAGTCTCAGAGATAGTTGAAATTAAACATCCCTACCAGAGAGGAATCTGTGCAAGGGAAGGGATTGAGTATTAGCTTTTAATTCGATATTTTTTTATCTACTCAAAACCTTTTTAATTAAATCTTTTAATAATATTTATGGATACCTTTACAGTTTTTAAGATAATAATAGGTGGCCTAGTTCTCTTTCACGCATCTTATCTTGATATTAAAAAGAGAGAGATTGAAGAGTGGCACTGGATTGTTCTTGCAGCAATTGGATTTTCCCATGCATTGTACCTTTCTATAACTCTTCAATCTATAAGACCAATATTAATAACTGGCGGCGTTTTTTTGATTATGTTTGGAGTTGCACTTCTCTTATTTCATTTGGGTCTTTTTGGAGGAGGCGATGGAAAGATACTGATGGGGATAGGAGCACTTTTGCCAACACTTCCTGGAAAAGAGTATGCCTTTGGACTTTTCCCTGTGTCTGTATTTGACAATGCGCTGATGTTAAGTATACTTATCCCTTTTGTACTCTTATTTTACAACCTATCGAAAAGAGATTATCCCAGGGAGCATGATTCAAGTTTTTTTAAAAAGATAGCTGCTATGATGCTTGGATATAGATTAAAGACGGAAAAACTATCAGATAAATTTTACCCTTTAGAAGAGTTTAAAGATGGAAAAAGGCCAATCAGACTTTTCATAGGTGATCTGGATTTTGATGTCACAAATTACAAAGAAGAGCTGGATAAAAAAGGCATAGATAATCTCTGGGCAACCCCGGGATTGCCATTTGTAGTCCCTATAACAGTTGGCTATTTCATCGCTATTTTTTTCGGCGATATAATGCTTTTTCTTGTAATGGCCTTAATTTAAAACACAATGCTTTTATATATGGGGCCTTATTAAATTTAATATATGAAAAAGATTTTCAGCATCAAAGTAGGTGGCTATCTAATCTTGATACTAATGCTTGCTTTGGTGGGGATATCGTATTTTATACTTGGAGACAGGTCTCTCTACACAGCAAGAGGCTTATTTATAGCCTTTTTAGTAGCTGCAGTAGTTTTAGAATACGTATCTTATAAAATCAGAAATGTAATCGATTACTTTAGAAACCCCTTGACAATAGTTATGGGTGTTTCAGAGTCTTTGAAAGCTGAAAACCTACCTCCCAAAGAAAAGGAGCAACTTTTGTTCCTCAAAAAAACCCTAGACAATATGGAGCAAATGTATAATGAAATTACATGAGGTGTTCAAATGGTTAAGGTATTAATCGCAGAGGATTATTTGGAGCTTTTAGATTTTTATAAAATGTCTTTAGATTTCGATCTTCTTTTGGCTAAAGATGGGGATGAAGCACTTGAGATGTATATAAAACACAAGCCAGACGTAGTTCTTATGGATCTAAAACTTCCAAAAAAAGATGGAATTGATGTAACAAAAGAGATCTTAGAACTAGATCCAGATGCAAGAATTATAGGGATCACAGCTTACGGGCATCTGGAAACTAAAGCCTTTGACGCAGGGGTAAAGCATGTTATAAGAAAGCCTTTTAAGATGTCTGAATTAAACGATTTAATCAATAAATATGCTAAAAAGTAGGATATACTTAAATATATTTATTTAACACTTATTTTTATGGTCTTGGAGCAAACCCAAAAAAGAAAAAATCCAAAAAAATGGTTTGTAATACCTGTTATTCTTATATTGGTATTTATAGTTATAGATAACACTTTTTTCACAGAATACTATTCCTCCGGCCCCCCATTACCTCCAACACTTCCTGAAAACGCTAGTGATGTAGAAACACAAGAATACACCGAAAAGATTCAAGATCTAGAAAATCTTCTTTCCTCAGTTATGGAGGAAAAAGAACAACTACGAATCTATCAAGAGCTTTCCATAAACTCTCAAAAGAGGGCATCAGCACTTCTACAGAGATACGCACTAGGGGTAGATATTCCTTTATCTGAGCCACTAAGGGAAAAGAGAAAGTACATAACTCCAGACTCAGAAGGGGTAACTCAACTTAATAAAAAGATCCCTGAAGGCAACTATCTCTTAAATGCATACAACTACATTATAGAAAATTTTTACTATTATTATGATCCATTTACCAGAACTACAGAAGGCACTCAAGAGTGGACAAATATAAAGGCCTATGATCTTAAAAATGAAAAATGGATTGAAATTAAACTTAGAGATTCTGTTGTTCTCCATGATTTTCCGGATATAATCTTTTATCCTGATGAAACTATAGAATTTGGCGGGGGTGATTGTGAAGACTTTGCTGTTCTCTATACTTCAATGGCAATAAACAAAGGCCAATCAGGCCACTTTTACATTGTGGATATAGATAAAGATGGAATGCAATTTCTTCATGCAATTTCTATAATAAATGGTAGGGTGCTAGTGGATATCCCCTCAAAACTTTACATATCGGGGCGAAACGTTGATGATATCTTTGATAAATATGTTGACGCTTTAAACGCTAATAAAGTTACAATAATTGGAATCTTTAATCATGAAGAGTTTTCAAACATAAGAAAAACATACAGCTAGCTTTGCCAGCAGAACTCATTGTACCCACATCTTTTACAATAACTCTTTTTTTCCTTTAAAGGCTCGGCCTCTGTTTCAAAGAGCTCTTTTACTCTCTCTAATATTTTCATGACCTCTTTTTTATCATCTTCTTTTATCAAAAAAGGGATCCTTTGCTTTACTTGATAATATTCTAAAAAACCTA
>PWMA01000158.1 GCA_003558335.1 Candidatus Methanofastidiosia archaeon
CCTATGTTTTTCTCCAATATCGTATTTACGATAACAGTTTATATGTCTTTCGGTTAACCGATATACCTATATACTTTGAACTCTTTTTGAGTATAAGATATACATGTGCGGACACACTCACTGTAAAATGAAGGGATTCCTGTCTTTTTTGATACTGTGGATGTTAAAAAACAAAAAAATGACAGGATCTGAAATTACTGATGAAATGGAAAAAAGGAAGGGCCGTAGATTTAGTCCTGGTACCATATATCCAGTTTTAAAAAAACTTAAGGATAGTGGACTTATTATAGATGATGAAGAGAAAAAATACTCTCTTACTGAAAATGGAGAAAAGGAGCTAAATATACATATAGAGAACTTCTTTAGAATATTCTGGGATTTAGAAGAAATGCGAAAACACTGCAAATGTCATGAGCATAGAAAATAATAAAAAAATTAAGTTGTGTTGTCCATTGATTCTGGAAGTTCAAATTTATCTCTAGTAATACCTATCAATTTACGAGCTGCGATTGTCAAGGGATCTATAACACTAGATATAGGCGGGACATATGATGTTTCAATCAATGCAAGTTGATGTGCCGTTACACCCCTGGATATCATATATGACATTGAGTCAATTCTTCCTTTAACGCCTTCTTTGGATATTATCTGTGAGCCAATTAATCTATAGCTTTTATCAACTAGTATCTTAACGGTTATTATCTCTCCTTTGGGGAAATATCTAGCCCTGGTAAGACCATATGCCCTTGATTCTTTTGGAATAATCCCGTTTTCAATAGCTCTTTTTGAGTTTGCTCCCACGGCCCCAATTTCTAATTCACCGATAATTGAAACTCCTGGACTCACAATTGGAGCATATACTGAGTTTGTTCCAAGTATATTTTCTGCAACGACAAGTGCTTGCCTTACTGCACTTGAGCCTAAAAAACTTAAAGAAGGTCTAAATGTAACGCCATCAATTACCTCTACACAGTTGCCACAAGCAAATACATTTGGGATAAATTTTCCATTCTTTCTTACTCTAAGGCAAGCATCTGTTATAATTCCCCCAGTAACACCTCTTTCTATTCCCGATTCGACAGCTACCTCAACGTTTGGTCTAACTCCGACAGAAACTAAAACCATATCTGTTTTTATCTCACCCTCAGTTGTAACAACCTTAGAGACTTTTCCTTTTTCTCCCTCAAATGCAGTTACTTCTGCATTTTTGAATATCGTGACACCGTTTGATTCAAGGTATTCTTCTACTATAGACGCCATGTCTGGATCAAGAATAGAGCTCATAATCTGTGGATTTCTTTCTATAATCATAACATCTTTGTTTCTTTTTCTAAAAGCATAGGCCATCTCTAAACCTATGGCCCCCGCTCCGACTATAACAATAGAATTTGATTCTTTTAATGCCCTCTCAACTTCAATTGCTTCTTCAAGAGAGTACATAAGGTAAATCCCATCTAATCCTATGCCTTTTATATTTGGAACAAAAGGTTTTACTCCTGTCGCAATAACTAAAGTATCGTAGTTAAACTCTCCTTTGTTTGTTGTTACAATCTGTTTTTCAGTGTCGATATGCTCAGCTTTTGTATTAGTTTTTATATCAATATTCATATCTTTGTAGTGTTTGGGACCTCTCATTATGAGATTTTCAAAAGATTTTATCATGCCAGAGACAACAAAGGGTATTCCGCAAGGACTATAAGAGTAATAGTTTCTATCTGTTATAACAGTAATATCAAAGTCTTTCGTTTCTTTTCTAATTTGAGATGCCACAGGTAATCCTGCAGGACCTGCTCCAATTATGACAAGTTTTTTATTCATTTTAAGTCCTCTTAAGAAAATATGAATTATTTTTTTAAGATATAAAATTTACGGAAGCTTTTAAATAAAAGATTCTATGACATAAACTAATCCTCTAAAAGCTCTCTCTTCATCTTCAGCACTTGATATGATAACAACGTCATTGTTTTTAGGGCTAAATTTATCAAGAAGCTCTGTTTCCAATTCTTTTTTTAAATTTAGCTTTATTGTAGGAATTTTAATTTCTGGTTTTGTTTCCGGAAGTGTAAAATGATTATCTTTGAATATTAATGTAATTGCTGATCTTGCTCCCCCAAAGACTGCACTGTCTCTTTGGTCCATTCCATCATTTATTTTTGATGCAGCTTCTTTTATGATCGCCCCATAGTTTTGATTGTTTAGAGTAAGGTCTTTAGCATTAACTTTTACTGGTACTTGAAATTGTATAGATTTTTCAAGAAACTTCATTCCTTTGTCTGTGAGCTTGTGACCATTTCTTGAAGAAGTTATATATCCCATATCTTTTAACTTTGAAAGGATAGATCTGATACTTGCTTCATTTAAAAAAATTCTTTTTGAAAGAAGTTTTCTTCCGATACTCTCTTCATTGCTGATGATTTTTAGTGCAATTATTATGTCAGCATTTGTATAATTTGCCTGTGGAATTGTCTTCCTTTCAAACATATTCATCATTTAATTAATTAATATATATTGTTTTTGTTTTTTTAATAAAAATAAAAAATTTAGTTAAGTAGTCTGATTTAATGTGAGTATTATCTGTAGTTATTTTCTTTCGTCGCTATACTATAGTCCCCTATAAGTTCTGCAAATTCTCCTTTATTCAAACTTAGAATATTTCCATTCTATCATCATATCGTCAGTCACTGTAATATCTGCAATTCCAAGTTCTGCAAATTCTCCATTAATAGTATATGTCCAATATATTCCAGCAGACTCTCTTTGAGCAACACCCTCGATAGAAGTTATGAAAATTCCCCAAGAGCTTACTTCGTAATCAAATATCATGCCTGAGGCCTCCATTGCTTCAAATACAGTAGAATCTTTTGGAACTTTTACATCGTACCATTCTTTAGTAACATCGTCACCAAAATCAGCTATAATATTCACTGAAACTTCGTCAGTCTCAGTTGAGGAGTCAAGTCCTTCCTCTTGTGCACACCCTGAAAACGCTATTATCAAAAATACTAAAATAAATGTTAGTCCAAGACCTATTTTTTTTCTCATAAAATACCTCCTTTATATACAATTTTTCCAATTTAATATTGGTATATGGATGGTGTAGCCATCCATATATATACTTTTCGGTTTTTTTATTAGAAAACGTTAAATAATAAGGATGGCTACACCATCCAGGGATAAAATGCTAGAGCTAACCTATAAAAGAAAGAGATCAGTATTTCATGATTCGTCAGCATTTTTCAAATTAACATGGCTATTTTCCATTATTATAATTTCTATCGTCTTTGAGCATCCAATTATCCTTTCTATATTATTTCTCTCCTCACTCTCTATGGCCATAATATCAAAAATTTTTTCTGAATGGAAAAATGTAATGAAGCTTGTTATATTCTTTACCCCTTTTGTATTTTTGTTTAATATAGTTGTAAATGCAAATGGGAGAACTGTTCTATGGCAGCTGGATTATATAATTCCTGTCTTTGGCATACTTAACGTAACTTTAGAACAGCTTGCATTTTCACTTACAATGGTTATTAGACTGGCTGCAATTCTAGGGGTTTTTGCAGTATTAAATCTCACTGCAGATCCAGATGATCTTTTGGCAGCTGTAACTAAATTAAAACTGCCTTATAGATCTGTTGTCGTAACTTCACTATCTACAAAGTTTATCCCTACTCTGTTTTCTGATTTGAACAATATCCATGAGGCTCAAAGGTCAAGAGGTGTTGACTTCTCAAATGGAACTTTACGTGAGAGAGTAAAAAAACATGGGGCCGTCTTCTTTCCTTTGCTTTCAAAAGGTCTTGATAGGAGTGTTCAAATCGCTGAGTCAATGGAAACAAGAGGATTTGGAAGGTATAAAAACAGAAGTTTTTATAAAGATATTAAAATTTCAAGCTCAGATCTAATAATGATAATAGTTTCTCTAGCTCCTCTAATTCTATCGATTTATATGATTTCTCAAGGGATAGGCTCCTTTAGATTTTATCAAAGTATGGATCCACTCATAAAAACTAACTCAGAAGCGTTTTATATTGTCTCAATTCTATTTGTTCATATATTGCTTTTACCTCTATTAAAAATTAAAGGGATGGTTACATATGATTGAGTTCAATGACTTTTCTTTTTACTATCCCAATTCAAATATGCCCGCTCTAGACAAAATAAATGTTACCGTAGAAGAAGGAGAGTTTCTTTTAGTAACTGGCCCTTCTGGTGGAGGTAAATCAACATTTCTTAGAGCAATAAACGGAATTGTTCCTAACTTTTATGGGGGAAAGATCGGTGGAGAAGTAATAGTGAAAGGAAAAAATGCTTCAAAAACTTCTACAAATAAAATGTCTGAAATAGTAGGTATGGTATTTCAGGATCCAGAAAATCAGCTTGTAACAAGCCAAGTCGAAAGGGAAGTTGCTTTTGGTATGGAAAATCTATGTTTTCCTAAATACTTGATGAACAAAAGGGTAGAGGAAGCTCTTGATGCAGTAAATATTTCAAATTTAAGAGAAAGATCTATTTCAGAGTTATCAGGTGGCCAAAAACAAAAAGTAGCTATATCCTCTGCCTTAGCCACCCATCCAGACATACTATTACTTGATGAGCCAACTTCAGAGTTGGATCCTGGAAGTGCAGAAGGAGTACTAAACGTCATAGAAAAAATAAATGATGAGTTAGGCCTTACAATACTTCTTGTAGAGCATAGATTAGAGCGCGTTATGCATCATGTTGATAGAATGTTAATGATTGATGGGGGCAAATTAATTTATGATGGAAGTCCCAGAAAAATAAAGTCAGAATATGTTAAAAACTGGAAAGTTGGACTACCCCCCGTTACAAGACTCTCTCTAAAATTTGAGGACAAAATAAGAAATAACGGTATGCCTCTAACAGTTAAAGAAGCTCGATTGTCCTTGAAAAAAGTACTTAGTAATCCTAAGAAAAAGATTTCTTGGGAAAAGAAAGAAAGTACTGGAAAGATATGCTTATCTATGGAAAATATATTCTTTTCCTATGACTCACAAAAAGATGTTTTAAAAAATATATCTCTAAATGTTTATGAAGGAGATATGATAGCAATTATGGGAAAAAATGCAAGCGGGAAAACTACCCTTGTAAAGCTGATGAACGGACTAGTAAAACAGAGAAGGGGAAAAGTACTTTTATTTGGTAAAAAAATTAATGAGCACACATTAAGCGAACTTATCCAAAAAGTTGGGATTGTTTTTCAAGATCCAAATCTACATCTTTTCAATGATACAGTTGAAGAAGAAGTTTCATTTGTTTTGAGAAATCTAAATGTTAGTGAGGATTTAATCGCAAAGAAGGTAGAAGAAATATTAAAGAAATTTAAGATTTATGATTACAGAAAAAGTTATCCTCATGATCTCTCTGGTGGACAAAGACAAAGGGTAGCGATTGCTTCTGTTTTAGTTTCTGAGCCAGAGATTCTAATTCTAGACGAGCCAACAAGAGGTATGGACTATTATCTTAAAAAAGAGTTGATTTCATATTTAAAGGAAAAGTCAAAAACTGCAATCATGGTAACTCACGATATTGAAACAGCAGCAGAGTTTGCAGATCGAGTAGTTTTACTAAGCGAAGGTAAAATCGTTTCTGATGGTAATAAAAGAGATGTTCTTTCAAATGCTCTTTTGTTTTCCCCGCAGATTAATAGATTGATACAGCCATATTCAAAGTATGGAATATCTGATGACTCGTTGACAGTTGAGGAAGTTTTAGAGGTGACGTTATGAAACCTAAGGATATCTTTCCGCTTCTATTTGTTTTGATAGGTGTGATACTTTTTGGAGGTGGATTAATATTTGATGAATCCAGGCTTATTGTTAGACTCTGGCCCTACCAAGTCATAGCTCTTTTCATTCTTTTAATCGTAGCTTTCATATACCAATTTGAAAGAGAGGAGTTTAGCACAAAACAGCTTACATTGATAGCAATGATTTCTGGCATCTCTGCTGTTTTAAGAATCCCATTTTCTAATTTTCAGGGTATACAACCCTGCACAACTCTCATTATATGTTCTGGTTTTGTTTTTGGACCTATTGCTGGATTTTTTGTAGGTGCACTAACCCCCTTTGTTTCAAACTTTTTTTTAGGACATGGCCCTTGGACACCTCTGCAGATGATAGGATGGGGTTTGCCTGGTCTTACGGCAGGATATTTGGGAAGAACTCAAATTAATTTTAAGGTAGTTATACTATTTGCTATTGTTTGGGGGTTTCTCTATGGGTGGATAATGAATATATGGCATTTCGCATTCTTTGTTAAACCCCATACATTTGAAACATTTATTAGAACATACATCTTAAGTATAGGGTGGGACGTGACTCATGCTTTTGGAAATGCATTGTTTATGGGGATAATCGGTGAGAGGACAATTAGGATTTTAACACGATACAAAGAAAGATTTACAATTGAAAGAGTATAGTTATTCTTTGTATTTTATAGTTTTAGTTTTGCAAAAGTAGCATTTGTGATCTTTTACAGGAAAAAAATAACACTTACACTTGGGACAGTATTCTCTGACGTCTTTAGGAAAGTTTAACGTAATATCATTTTTCAAGAAAAACTACCTCTACCTGATCTTCATTCAACATTGCGCTTACAATAGATATCAATTTATTAATCTTTTCATCGTTTAAATCTTTACTTAAGATTTCAATCCGTAACATAGGCAACGCCAATCTTATTGTAAAAAGTACTCAGATATAATTTGGTAAAATATCTTTCATAGCATTCTCCGCATAATATATGAATGTCTTCTTTCAAATAACATTTACAGACGATACATTTACTGTTCATATGGATGGTGTCGCCAGCCATGTATATAAGCTTTTCGTATTAAGTAATTTTCACTTAAATTTAAATAGAATCAATTCATAAAAGTATAAGGTGATAATGTGGACTTTGTAAGAATCGGGGAGGAGTTTGATAAGGATAATTACTTGATTGCAGATTTTTATATTGAAACAGATGATGTATTAAAAAATGCAGGAGAGCTTGCAAAGGAGTCTTCCAATGGAACATGGACGCCTTTAAAAACATCAAAAGGTTATACGTCTAGTTTATCTGCTTTTGTTTTTGATGCAAAGGAACTATACGAGATTGACGGTAATAAGGCTGCGTACATAAAAGTTGCTTATCCCATAGAGCTTTTCGAAGATAACTCAATTCCCCAGATACTTTCAGATATTGCTGGAAACATACTAGGAATGAAGATAATACCAAGAGTAAGACTTGTTGATATCGAGATGCCTGAAAAATATGTTAAAACCTTTAAAGGTCCTGAGTTTGGAATAGATGGCGTAAGAGAATATATGAAAACTGATAAAGTTCAAAGGCCACATATAGGAACTATAGTTAAACCAAAAGTGGGCCTAAGTCCAGAAGATACCGCCACAGTTTCTTATGAATCTTTTTACGGTGGATGTGACTTTGTTAAGGATGATGAAAATCTTACAAATCAGAGGTTTTGTCCTTTTGAGGATAGAGTTATAAAGGTTTTAGAAGCTCTTGACAAGGCAGAAAGCGAAACTGGAGAAAAGAAGCTTTATGCCCCGAACATAACTGGAACCAATATGACTGAAAGAGCACAGTTTGTAAAGGATCACGGTGGGACATGCATTATGGTGGACATTCTTGCTGCAGGATTTTCTAAGGTCCAGGAGATAAGAGATAGTAATTTTAAAATGATAATACACGGCCACAGAGCGATGCATGCGGCAATGACAAGATACGAAAGACAAGGTATTTCAATGTCAGTTTTATCGCTTCTTTCAAGGCTTGCAGGAATCGATCAGATGCATATAGGATCTGTAGTTGGAAAGATGGAAGGAGAACTTAGTGAAGTCTTAAAGAATAGGGACAAAATAGTGTCAGAGCTTTATGGATTAAATCAATGCTTCCCTGTAAACTCTGGCGGCCTTCATCCAGGGCATATACCTGAAATAGTCCAATTTATGGGAAACGATACAATAATCCAAGCAGGTGGCGGTATACACGGCCATCCTGATGGCACAATAAAGGGTGCGGCTGCCATGAGACAAGCTGTAGATGCTGTGATTGAAGGAGTTTCATTGGAAGAGTATGCAAAAAGTCATGAAGAACTTAAAAATGCTATGGAAAAATGGGGATAAACTATTTTATTTCCACTTTATAATATTTGATCTTTTTTGGTATTTCAATGGCCAAAATTCCTTTTTTAAATATGGCTGAAACTTTTTCTGGTTCAGTAGAAAATGATAAGTGAATATCTTTTTTGAAGCAGAAGCTTTTTGTGGTAGGAGCAAATACGCGGACACAGTTTTCTTCAGAAGTTACTTCAATTTTTTCTTTCTCTACACAAG
>PWMA01000141.1 GCA_003558335.1 Candidatus Methanofastidiosia archaeon
TCTCTAAAAAAGAAAATGACTGTTTAATAAAAGATAGAGAGTATTATTTATTTGATACTGGAATGGCGACGGCATTTATTATTTTAAGAGCAACAGAAATGGGATTGGTCGCACATCCAATAGCAGGATATAGCCCTAAAAAAACAAAAGATATTTTGGGCATACCTGAAGAAATGAATGTTATTACCCTAGTTATTGTAGGAAAACATTCTTTGCAAATGAATTCATTAATGACTGAAAAACAAATTGAAGTTGAAAAGAAAAGACCAGAAAGATTTTCCATTGATGATTTTGTTTATTTAGATAAATATGAAGAATAATAAATATTCTATAATAAAAAAGATTAAAATATAAAATAATAAATAGAAATTTGATTAATGGCATTATATTTATATAAATAATTATGAGTATAAGGAAGTATTATAAACAATTCAGTTGAATTATAATATATGTGGAGGTATGGAGATGGACGATATTTCTATTGTTCTTTGTGGTGAAGCAGGGCAAGGAATAGAAACTATAGAGGATATTTTAACTAAGATTCTTAAAATTTCAAAATATAATGTATTTGCTGTTAAAGAATACATGTCACGAGTTAGAGGGGGAAGTAACTCTACTGAAATAAGGATTTCGCCTAAACCTATTAAAGCCTATGTTGATAGAATAGATTTGTTATTTGCTTTGAGTAGTAAATCACTCGATCATTTATCAAATAGAATATCTGAAAATACATTGATATTTGGTGACAAAGAGATTTTGGGAGATAATCAAAAAGTAATTGATATTGAATTAGTAAAAACTTCTAAAAAAATAGGAAGTAATATCTATGCCAATACCGTTACTGCAGGATTGATATGTGGATTGTTTAATGTGCCAGAATATGAACTACAAAAATTTATTAAGCAGTTTTTTGAAAAAAAAGGAGAAAAAATAGTAAAGAAAAATCTTGAAGCTATAAGTGAAGGATATGAATTAGCTAAAAAAATAGTAGAATCTGGAATTAAAGTAAAAACCAAGAAAAGTGATGAATTATCAAGAGATATGGGTAAAGATATACTCCTATCAGGTAAAGATGCAGTTTCGCTTGGAGCTCTAGCAGGCGGTTGTAACTTTATTGCAGGATACCCTATGTCACCTGCAACTGGAATTCTTTCTTTTATGTCGGCAAATTCTGAAGAAGTTGAAGTTATTGCTGAACAATCTGAGGATGAGATAAGTGCAATTAATATGGCCATAGGATCTTGGTATTGTGGTGGAAGAGGAATGACTACAACCTCCGGAGGAGGATTTGCATTAATGGAGGAAGGTTTAAGTCTAGCAGGTATGTCGGAAACTCCTTTAGTCGTCCATATAGGTCAAAGGCCAGGACCTGCAACAGGACTTCCAACAAGGACAGAACAGGCAGATCTTGACCTAGCTCTATATGCTGGACATGGAGAATTTGCAAGAGCAATATTAACCCCTGGAAGCATTGAAGAATGTTTTTATTTATCAAAATATTCTTTCTCCTTAGCAGATAAATTCCAAATACCTGTTTTTATTCTAACAGATCAATATTTGTTAGATTCGCAGCATAATATGCCTTCTTTAGATCAAAAAAAATACGAAATTAAAAAATATGTAATAAAAACAGAAAAAGATTATCGAAGGTATGAATTTACTAAAAATGGTATATCCCCCAGAGGTATACCTGGATTTGGAGAAGGTCTTGTTATACAAACAGGCAATGAACATGATGAAATTGGGCATGTGGCCGAAAATGCAACTCTTAGAAAAAAAATGGTTGAAAAGAGATTAAATGAAAAGATTAATTTATTAAAAAATGAAGTTATTTATCCTGAACTCATAGGTGGAAAAGCGTACAAATTTCTTTTGTTGGGGTGGGGATCTACGCGAAATATTGTAGAAGAAGCATTAAAGGAATTAAAAGAGCCTAAACTCGGTTTCCTACATTTTAAGCAAGTTTATCCATTACCAAGAGAAATTATGGGTTATTTAGTTAATGCTCAAAAAGTCCTTGCAATTGAAAATAATGCATCGGGACAATTTGCAAATTTGATTAAAAGGGAAACAGGCTTTGATATTAAATATAAGATTTTAAAGTATGATGGTCGGCCATTTTCTGTGGAAGAAGTGGTAAAAAGAATAAAAGATATCTTGGAGAGATAAAATGAATGCTAAAGATTTTGATTTAGAAAAAATTGACATTTCTTGGTGCCCTGGTTGTGGAAACTTTACTTTGTTAAAGATACTTAAAGAAGCTTTTGCAGAACTTGAAATAAAACCTGAACATCTAGTGGTTGTTTCAGGGATTGGCCAATCTTCAAAAACCCCTCATTATTTTAAAAATAACACATTTCACACATTGCATGGCAGAGCTATCCCGATAGCAACTGCTGTTAAAGCTGTTAATCCAAACCTAACAGTAATAGCTGAAGGTGGAGATGGAGATATGTATGGAGAAGGAGGAAATCATGTACTTCATGCAATAAGAAGAAATCCAAATATAACCAATATAGTACACAATAACATGATTTATGGATTAACAAAAGGACAAGCCTCTCCGACTACGATGATAGGAGCTAAAACTACATTGCAAGTTAATGGAGTCATTCTTGAACCCTTCAATCCGATTGCTGTTGCAATATCTTTAAATGCTTCTTTTGTAGCTCGAGCTTTTGTAGGGTATATTGAAAAAACAAAAGAAATATTAAAAAAAGCCATTTTACATAAGGGATATTCTATAATAGATATATTCCAACAATGCCCGTCATTTAACAAGATAAATACATTTGAATGGTTTAAACAAAATACATACTATCTCGAAGATGAATACGATCCCTATGATAGAATCAATGCTTTCAGAAGATCTATTGAAACAGAAAAATTGCCTCTTGGTATTTTTTACATAAACGAAAAAAAATCATTTGAAGATAATTTAGGATTATATAATGACAAAGAAGATCCTTTATGCTTTAGGGAAAGAGATTCTAATAAAATAGTAAAATATATTGATTCAAAATTACGTTGAAGTGTTAGGAGTGCAAAAGTTTTTTAAAGTTATATAATTCTCTAAGGCAAGGGTGATAATATAGCTAGAAAGAAAAAAGAAAACGTTGTTGAGGAAAATATAACAGAGGACACATCAAAAAAGCCTTCTATTAAAACAAAAAAAGGGAAATCATTGAAAAATGAAAAAAATAAAAAAACAATAGCGGGAATATTTTCACTAGCAATAATTATTATTGCCATAGCCGGATTTTACTATCTATATTACTTACCTGAAGCCCAAAAAGATAGTGTAGAAGAAGCAGTGAACCTACACATTGAATATTACAATACTAGAAATATAGACGGGTACTATGATCAAGTATCACAGTATTCTAAAGACACATACAATATCACATTAGAGGATGTCATCCAACTTCTTAACACAGCAGAATTTCAAGGAAGAGACATAACTCTGATCAATCTAAGTCAAGTGGAAATCGAAGGAAATATAGCAGATGTCAAAGGAGTAATCATTATTAGAGATAATCAAGGTTCACAATCAGGAGAATTTAATCAAAGGTATAGATTGGAAAACGGTGTATGGAAATACGAAATGATAAAATAAGAAATTTCTAGTATTAAAGTTTCTCGTTTATAATATTTTTACCTTTTTCAGAAGGATAGATTTTTAATTTTGGATTTTTAAATTCTTTTTTAATTTCTTTACCTTCATATAATCTATCTAAAAAAATAGCGAGCGCAGAAATTTCAGAATGAGGTTGATTTGTAACTGAAATGTTATAGCTAGAAATATCGTAAATATCTTTTGGAACTTTTTCTGCTCCAACTATTATCATAAGATCTTTATTATCATTTATAACAGAATCTCTAATCTCTTTAATTTTTTCTTCAAATGGAATTCCATACATTGTTAAATGAACAGATATGCCCTTAAAGTCTTTAAAAGCTTGTTTGTATGTTTCAAAAAAAACGCGAAAATTGCCTCCCCAGCTTTTAGAAACTTTATCTAGGCTTTTTTTAATTTTTTCATCCTTTTCCCAGATGGAAATTGAATCTGCTCCAAAAGCTCTTGAAACTAAGGCAACATGAGTGGTAATCCGGTGATCCCTTTCAGGCCTGTGACCAATTCTAAGAATTTTGATTCTCATTTTTTAATCATTGTAGAAGACATGTGGACACCAGGAACTCTTCTGATAGAGCTGGTCAAAATATCAAGTTCGCCCAATTCTTTTACATTGACCTTAACAATTAGATCGTACTCTCCGTAGAGTTCATGTACTTCTATGACATTTTTCATGTTAGAGACTTTTTCAATTACATCCTCTTCAGTTCCAGGTTGCACAACGCATAGTATAAATGCTATCATTATATCCCTGTTTTTCTATATTTGATATATTTTTAAACTTTTGCATATACCATAATACTAAACTATTTTATTAGGTTCCTATATTATAGCTTAAGAATCAATTTTATTTTAATTTTTACTTGAAAATTATTGAATAGCTTTCTGTCCTATAAAAACAATGTATCTTCCAAAATTATTTAAAATAGGTAAAAAAATTAATTTGGGATACAAAGACCCGAGCTTAAAGGAGTAATCATTAAATATTATTTCTATTTCTTTTCTTGAATAGTATCTTATCCTAACAGATCTTTTTTTGCCTTGAATATAAGTAGAAATTTTGCCTTTTCTTTTTTTAATGGCTCTTAAAGGGAGATTTCCCCTGGATAAGTTTTTTATTATCCAAAAAATATTGAATGAGTTCCCTACAGTAAATATTACAAAGCCCTCCTTTTTCAAACAACTATCTAAAGCTATCTTGAATTTAGTGATATTTGCATGATTCAAAGCTCCGAATATTGATATAACGTTGTCAAAAGTATTGGTTTTGAAGGGAAGATTTTCCATATCCGCTACTAAAAAAAAATCCCCATTATTATTTGTTTTTGCCTTTTTTATCATTTCAAAAGAAATGTCTGTTGACACAACTTTATGCCCTCTATTTTTTAGAATATTTGAATGATAACCAGTTCCACAACCTATGTCTAGGGTTAATCCTAGTGGCAATTTATTAATTATTTTTTCTTCTTCCATTCTCATTTTTTTATTGAGAGTATCAGAATATCTCAAATCATAATTTTCAGAAAGTAAATCATAAAAACTTTTTTTGTCCATATAATCTAAAATATTAGATATCTCGATAGATTAAATCTTTTTTGGATTGTTGATAATAGATTCTGCTATATAGTTGTATTAATTTAACAAATGGCTCTTTGTCCAAGAGGACTAAATAATTGTAACACAGGATTTATCTTACCCTAAAAAATAATCAATTGCTGAGCAAATATAACATAATTAGAAGCTTTTTACAAAAGTCACAAGCCGAAAAATAGAATATTATCTTACCTCAAATGGGAAAAAAAGCAGAAAAACAGTGCCTTCAATGAGTATATACTTTAAGTCTTTAGTTATCAGATTGCTATCCGAGAAAAGACAAAAGGTACTAGGATAGGTTTAGAAATTTTGCATTCCCACTACCACCAAATTCATGTTGCACAACTAAACACCCATATCTTTGCGAAAACCATTGTTTAAAGAATATAACGGAAAATGAGAAAGCAATTGACTTTCTAATAACCAGAATCTTGCCTTTCATTAGTGTCCAAAGTTACTGATTCATCTTTAAAAGATTTGGAAAAATCAATTTTTTTCTTTTTAATTTTATCTGATTCTGAAGAAATCATTTTTTGTTTTATACGTTCTGATGGGCCAATTTCCATTATATTTCCTTCAAGTAAAAGGCAAGATCTATCACATACATCAACTATGAAATCAGAATCATGGGTTACAATAATAAATGTTTCGTCAAGTAAATTTCTAGCATTTTTAATAGCGTTTGCGATTTCTTTCGTTCCAATAGGTTCATCAAGAATTACTATACTAGGTTCTTTTACCAATACTTGAGCTAGAGCAATAGAGTGCCTCTCGCCTTCCGATAATGAATCAGGCTTTTTATATAATAATTCAGATATTTTTTGTTTGCCAAATCCAACAGCTTCCAGAACAGATATAGCTTTTCTTTTAGAGATGTCTTTAGGAAGTTTAATACCTATTGAATCAGATAAATTTTCTAATACTGTTTTATTGGCGTATAAAGAATATTCTTGATGAAGAATTCCTATATAAGGAATGGCCCTAATCTTGCCATTTGTTCCTTCTTCTTTCATATTAACCCATTCGTCCCCAATTCTAAGTTTAAATTCACCTTCTTTAAAAGGAAGTAAACCTCCAATGATTTTAGAAATTGTTGTCTTTCCAGAACCACTTTTGCCAACAATGCCAAATATTTCTTTTTCGTTTATTGATAAAGATATATTATCGGCTGCTTTGATTACTCCTCTAGATATGGAATAATAATATTTTTTGACATTGTCCAAAACAATGATCTCATCTCCAACTTTAATTGTGGTTAAATTATCTTTGTCTGTTGGTTTAGAATCTGATTCAGTACTCAAGTTTTTAGATAATATTTTGTCTTTGATTTTTCCATTGTTAATGATCAAGGTCTTTTCCGTAATATTTCTTATAATGTTTGTTTTTTGAGAGGAAATAATTAAACCCTTGACTTCATTTTTAAATATATTTTTCAGTGAATCCTCAATTATTCTAGAAGTGCCCATATCTAGAGTAGCTGTAGGCTCATCTGCAAATAAAACTATAGGATCTATTGCTAGCTGTCTTGCCAAGACCAGCCTTTGTTTTTCGCCGCCTGATAGATCCCTTGCTATATGTGTAGCTCTATGAATCAAGTTAACATTTTTTAAAATTTCAATTATTTTAGAATTCATTTCTTTTTCAGAAAAGTTCGAATCTAAAAAAGCTTCATACATGTTTTCTAGTACAGATTTTTGTCCAAAAAGAGAAAAAGTTCTTTGAAACATTATTGCAGTTCTTTTTTTTATTAAGTTAAAAAAGAATAAATCATTCCAAAAATCTATTTTTTTATAAACATATTTTTCATTGCATTTAGCACATTTTTTTCCAATAAAACTTGGAGTTAGTATATCTTTACAATAGGGGCAATACGAAATATTATAGTAGATTTTTCCTTTTGAAGGTTTGTATCCTTTTGTGCCTCTCATTACATTTAACAGGACAGATTTTCCACTTCCAGTAGGGCCATATACTCCTAAAGAATCGCCTTCTTTTAATTCAAAAGATAACTCATTCAATATTTTTTTATTACCTACTGCAAAAGAAATATTTTCAACTTCAATAATATTATATGACATTTTGCTTCCTCAAAAAATATAATTAATTAGGAAAGTATTACATAAAAGTATTTTGATTGTAATGATTATGCAAAAATATAATTTATATTTTTTTAAAGTAATATATCTAAGAAAAGACATATAAAATAAAGGTAGAGCTCATTCTAATTTAACTATATTAAGAGATTTTATATACAGCAAAAAATAAATTTAATGAGATACTTGAGCGAGGGTTAAATGTGATATCTAAATCTGGTAAAAATTTTGACATTATTCTAGTAACTGCGGAATATTATGATGATCATCCTCTATCGCCTGCAGGAATCATTTCAAGAGTTCTAGATGACAAAGGTTATGATGTTGGAATTATAGAAAAGCCTTTGTCAAAAGAAGATTACACGAAACTTGGAGCGCCAAAACTATTTTTTGCGATAACTTCCGGTTCTATAGACAGTATGGTACATAATTACACCCCTTTAAAAAAAAATAGAACAGAAGATCCTCATTCAAATTTATCTTTGGTTCCTGATAGATCTTTGATATTTTACTGTAACAAAGTTAGAGAATATTTTAAGTCAGCAGTGATAGTCATAGGAGGTATTGAAGCCTCTATGAGGAGATTTGCCCATTATGACTATTGGAACAATGATATACGAAGAAGTATCATATACGACTCTAGAGCCAATATTTTAGTATATGGGAATGGAGAAAAACAGATTCTTGAGATAGCTGAAAGATGTAAAAAGGGTTTGAATCTGAAAGGAATTCCTGGAACTTGCATAGTAAGTAAAGAGTTGGATAAAGATTTCAAAATAGTCCCTTCTTTCAAAGAAGCAAAAGAAAATCCTAATAAATTTTGTGAAATGCAAAAAATGTTAACAAATGAAAAGAATCTAGCCCAATTTTATGATAATAATTATCTTTTACAATATGCTTATCCAGATTACACTACCGAGGATCTCGATTGGATTTATTCGTTGCCTTATTCAAGA
>PWMA01000175.1 GCA_003558335.1 Candidatus Methanofastidiosia archaeon
TGATTTCCAAGCTCTAAGCCTCTTGAAAAAAATTCCATACACGGCCCATAGTTTCCTCCACCAGCCCATGCATCCTCATGGTATATGAGTTCTTCAGAAGATATGCCTAATCCTTTGTTTAGCCAATCATGAATATCAGAGAGATATCTGTCCTGTGAAAAATCTTTAGGAGGATAAAATCCGTGTTGGCCTATCATAACAAATCCTGTGTAGTGTCTTAAAGTTACCCCAACATTGTCTATATCATTGAATCTGACACAAAACTGTGGGACAAGCAGTGGATTTGCGGGAGGTTCTTGCACACCTTTGACAACATGAGGTTGGAAATCATAAATTGAGGCTTGGACAAAATCGGTGTCATTTCTCCATCTTGCAACAACAGGATACCTATCTATTATAGTGTATCCTTTTTTTTTAAAAAGAGACGCCATCTCTTTCCAGACTTCTATGAAATCAAGCTTTTTCTTTGCAGGAGAGTTCTCAATAAAGGAATACCCTCCTTCACAATCAGGATCCCCACAGATATCCCTATCTTTTATAGACCAATAGTAGGTACCGCATTTTTTACACTTATTTCTACTAAAACCAAGAGAATTTAATGCGTCAACTGCATAATAATTTTGATAATTCTGACTTGCCTTCTCCTTGAACTCTTTTTTTAGCGCTCTATCATCCATAATCCCACCGGAGCATCATCCTTTTATAGACATCTGATAATTCTGTTATATAATTTACTGTTTGTGATTCAAATGAAAGGCAGAATCAAAAGACTTTTTGAATTTATTTCTAAAGAAAACAAGAATGTGGATTGTGTTTTAATTTCTAGGACAACCCTTCCAGATATTAACTTTTTTTATTTTAGTAACCTTAAAGGGGGGCTTTTCAACGGATCTTTTTTGATTTTGTATCCTGATGGTAAATCTATAATTATTACTTCAACAATGGAACAAGAAGCTGCAGAAAAATCCAAAGGAGATTCTGAAGTTTATGTTTTTAGTACTAAAGAAGAAAGAATTAATCTACTTAAAGAAAATATAAAAGGAGAAAACATAGGACTTTCCTTTTCATCAGTATCATACTTTGAAGCTGAAAAACTAAAAGAGATTAGTGGATGTAATCTCGTTGACATATCTAAAGAAATAAGTTTTACAAGAGCCATAAAAGAAAAAAGTGAAATTGAAAATATTAAAATAGCTTCTGAAATAACATCTAAAACTTTTAGTCAAATTCCTGATATGTTGAGAGAAGGCATCACTGAAAAGGAGCTTTGCCTTAAAATAGAGTTTGAACTTAGAAAAAATGGGGCAGAAGCTCTAGCATATGATCCCATTGCAGCCTTTGGACCCAATTCTTCATTGCCTCACTATGAAAGTTCAGATTCAATTTTAAGAAAGGGTGATTTTATCCTATTGGACTTTGGTGGAAAATACAACAGATACTGCTCTGATATGACAAGAACATTTTTTTATAAAGAATTAAATAAAAAACAAAAAAATATTTATGAAACTGTTCTCAATGCACAACTGCTTGGCATCGATGAATTAAAACCTGGGGCAGTTGCAAAGAATGTTCACAATGCTGTGGCAAAATATATAGACGCAACTGAATTTAAAGAAAAATTTATTCACTCTCTTGGCCATGGAGTGGGCCTTGAAACTCACGATTCTCTCGGCTTAAATTCAGACAGTGAATATATAATTGAAGAGAATATGGTTTTTACAGTTGAGCCAGGCATATATCTGCCAGGCTTTGGGGGAGTGAGAATAGAGGATATTATAGTTATTAAAAAGAAAAAGCCAAAGATTCTAACAACTTATTCAAAAGATATCTTAGTTATATAAGCCCTAAAATTATCACTTTTCCTTTATAAATTATAGATCAATAAATCTAGCCTCTAGCGAGTAATCTGATTCATCAAAAATAACATACTTAGCTTTTTGGACTCCATCTCTTTGCTGTCCAACGCTACCAACATTTATTATATATTTATTTTTTGGATTTAACTTCATTTTTCCTTCTCCGATAAAGCCATGCTTTAATTCTTCATTATCTAAAAAATAATATTTAAGGAAATGAGTATGTCCAATGAAACAAATTTTTGAATCAAAGTGACTGAAAAGATCTTTTATGGCATCACTACTTTTTCTTGTTATATAACCATGTATATTTTCTGGCGGTGAAGCATGGACAAAATGAAAATCTCTAAAAATAATTGACATGGGGAGTGATTTGAGATACTCTATATTTTTTTCTTTTATAATATTTAAAGTCATTACAATATTCTCATTTGCAGGCCAACTAAGTTTAATCAATGAATCCATGTCAAATATTGCATGGTCATGATTTCCAAGGGTAGAGGGAATATTCTCACGGATAAATAGATCTATGACTTCATTTGGACAAGGTCCATATCCAACTAAATCTCCAATACATAAAATTTCATCTACTTCTAATTTTTTTATGTCCTTTAAGACTGAATTTAAAGCTTCAATATTACTATGTATGTCAGAAATTATAGCAATTTTCAAAATATTCCTCTTCTTGATTATATTACATTCAAAGCTCCAAGAGATATTAAAGTTACCATTATACCTGCAAGAAGGGCGCCTAAAGAAATTACAACAAATGCTTTCTTTCTTTCTAAACCAAGTAGAAAAGCTATAAATGTACCACTATAAACTCCAGATCCGGGAAGTGGGATTGATACAAATATCATAAGGCCAAACATCTGCCAATTTGAGTACCTTTTGTATCTTTTTCTAACTTTGTTTTCCCACAATATATACAAACGATCAATAATTTTAATTTTTCTTAGAATTGGAAACACGTGATCTAGGGCAACAAAAAGAATTGGTATAACTATTATTCCTCCAAATAGGCTAATCATGAACACAGGTATTATATCAAGACCTAACAATAACCCGAGAGGTATACTGCCTCTCAACTCAATCCAAGGAACTACCGACATTAAAAAAACATATAAGTATTCGTACACTACCTCACCCTTAAATCACACCCTCCAGGAGGAAGAGCTTGGACAATTCCGTCTATATCTTCTGTTTCTAAAATCTTTGCTATTTTTTTGGCAAAAGATTCTTTTTTATCTTTTCCAGGCATTATCTTGACATTTTTAACTGTATGTTTTTCAATTGGAGCATCTGGACCACACATAATTTTGCCTTCAGAAGTAATGCCTATTGCTACTTTTATCGGTACAGATCTAATATAGTTTCTTTTACCTTTTATTGAAAATGCCCCCTTTTTCAGATATTCTCCCGAAGGTGCATCTTTTGTAACCTGCTCTGGCCTAACCCAATATGCATCACCACCACCATAGCCTTCTTTCCAAAGGGAAGAAAATGAAACTGCAAATATTGCGGCTTCATTTAAAGCTTTTTCAGTTGCTTTATCTCCCTCCTTTACAATAACATGAGGGGCTCCATATGCATCTGCATGGAAATAAATATCATTATCCTCCATATGCTTTTTTACAACTACTTCATTTGAAGAGGCATCTCTACCGCCAAGGATTAGATTTCCTTCACTCGATATAAACCATCTAAATCGCTCGTACCATTCTCTTGTCTTCTTTTCAATTGCCTTGGGCTTTTCAATTTCTAAACTTCCCTCCTCTTTCTTTAGTGCCGATAGTTTGGTCTCAGTATTGTCCATAGCTATTTTTGCGCCTTCTATCTTTCTCTTCATCTTTTTTGACTTTTCATAAAAAAGATTTGCATTTTCATTAACATCTTTTTTTAATTCAATTGGCAAAGGTATTTCAAAATTAAATGTAATTATTCCTGATTTAAAGTCAACATTAGAAACCAGTTTGTTTTCCAATAGTTTTGCCTTAATTTCATCTAAAGAATATTTTCTTTTAGCTTGCTCGATTAACTTTATCGACTCTTCAATTATCAAATACTTTTCGTAAGTTAAATCTCCCATTTTTTTATAAAGATCTCTTTCTTTAAGATATGATTTGTAAAGATCTTTTTGAGACTTTAACATTCTTTCAAATTTTTGAATCTTTTTCTGATGGGCTGAAAGCTCTTCGCGTAAAATAGCTTCAGATTCTGCTTTTCCATAAACTTCATCGAGCGCTTTAGAAAATGATTCATATCTAATCTTTTCAAAATCAGGACTACCATATGACATTAAATCATAAGGCACAATGTCAACTATCTTTTCATTTTTCTTTACGATCATTGGATCTTTTTTTAGCTTGTCTAGTTTAAGTAGGGCATCTTTTATTTTAATTGCTTCATCTTTTGAAATATGAATTTTAGATTTTTCGACACCTGCTAACAAACACACTTCCTCAGCATAAAGCCCCCCTATATTAAGCTCAGTTGCAAGCCCTTTGACTATTTCTTTTTCTTTGGAAAGATCAATTATTTCCTCTAAACTTAGATCAAATCCTTTCTTTTTTTCCGGTAGCATATATACGGACTTTGGGGCCAATGTTCTGTCCTTCATATACTCTCTTGATAATATACCTACAATTACATTTTCTTGGTTCGCCAATATTATATTCCCCTCTCTAAACATCTCAACTATTAAAACAAACTTTACAGAAGGTTCATTTTCTTCATAGAACCCAAAAGACATTATTAAAATTCTATCAAAATCGTGCTGCTCTACTTTAAAAAGCCACATTGATTTCAGATGTTTTCTAAGAAGCATTGCAAACCATGTTGGATTTTTTGGGGCAGGTTTTGGATACGATGTATTAAAGATTGCAAGTGGCGGTTTAATAACAAGATCTTCTCTACCTCGTCCAAAAAATTTGATCCTTATCTCATTGCCAATCTGGTAGATTTTATCTACACGCATCCTTTCTATATCAGAAAGTTCTTTTGAGATCTCTTTCAAATCAAAAGTAGAGAACATAAAAGAAAAATAAAAAAATGATTTAAAAAATTACGCTTATTTACTGCCTAAAAACTCCAAAATTGTCTCAAGTGTTGATTCTGGATCAACAAAATTTACAAAGTCTGAGACGTCTTCTAAAACTTTTTTTCCTTCTTTCATCAATTCCTTGGGCACCATTACAAAAACCGGAATGTTGTGCAATCTACATGCATAAAGTAAATCATTAGGAGATATTTTTTGATCTGTTAGTGGTAAGAACTTGTGCAGATATCCAACAACTGCATATATTCTATCACATGGCTCTATATGAGCAAGAAACTTTCCATGTCCATCTAGACCGTTTCCCAATGTCATAGTATTGTAACCCCTTGCAATAAATGAACTCAATATCCTTGAATCAGTTCCTTCAAGGTACCCTATTCTTTTTCTCATTTTACCCTCCTCTTAATCTATAATATCCAATAGAAATTATATTTTATTTTCATTTGTATAGTTAAATGATAAAATATTATAATATCCTCTAATATTTATATGTATTTGTGAATATATGATTAATTCATGCCATTTCAATACCATTTACTATTATTATCTGGCTATTATATTAGGATTAAGCTTCCTAAAAAAATAATTTGTGCCATCAAAGAATTTAATTTGGAAAAAAATAAATTTTGCACCAATATGTTTTAAATGAAACATAAATGAATAAATAAGTAGTTAAATTAACAGTTATATTTTTAAATCATTAAGGCAACATAAATATAGAGATTATGGGGCCAAAAGTATGATTACTACTTTTCATAATAAAACGAGATTTTAAGATAAAATTCATAGGCTCCTTATTTGGGTAAATTTACGATTTTACTTAGAGGTTAAGGTGGAGATTAGGATGTCAAAGGTCAAAATAACAGATACAACATTGAGGGATGCTCATCAGTCTCTTATAGCCACAAGGCTTTCAACTGATGACATGATAGATATTGTTGGCGAAATGGATAAAGTTGGTTATTATTCATTTGAGATGTGGGGCGGAGCAACTTTTGACTCTGCCATGAGGTATCTAACTGAAGATCCTTGGGATAGAATCACAAAGTTAAAAGAAGAAGCTCCAAAAACACCATTTCAGATGCTTTTGAGAGGACAAAACGTCGTTGGTTACAAACATTATCCCGATGATATCGTCTACAAGTTCGTTGAAGCATCTTTTGAGAATGGTATAGACATATTCAGGATCTTTGATGCTCTAAATGATACTAGAAACATGGAAGTTTCAATTGAAGCTGTTAATAAAGTTGGCGGCCATTCTCAGGGAACCCTATGCTATACAATAAGTCCAGTACATACAATTGAATACTATCTTAAAAAAGCAGAAGAAATGGTAGCGCTTGATATTGATTCAATTTGCATAAAGGATATGGCAGGTTTGATTAATCCTATGAATGCTTTTAATCTTGTCAAATCATTAAAAGAAAATCTAGATATACCTGTTTGCTTACACTCACATTGCACAAGCGGCATGGCTCCAACTAGTTACTTAAAAGCAATTGAAGCTGGAGTCGATACAATCGATACCGCAATAGGCCCTTTTTCATTTGGAACAAGTCAGCCTGGCGTAGAAACAATGTATGCAATGCTTGAAAATACTCAATATAAATCAGATCTAGATATAGAGAGAGTCTATAAGATTGCAAACTTCTTTAAGAAGTTAATGGAAAAATACAAATCACTTCTAAGTGAAGCATCACTTACTGTAAACACTCAAATCCTTCACTTCCAGATACCAGGCGGGATGATGTCAAATTTAGTGTCTCAACTTAGGGAGCAAAATGCCGAACCAAGACTTGGAGAGATACTCAGTGAGATTCCAAAGGTAAGAAAAGAGTTGGGTTATCCACCATTGGTAACACCGTTGAGTCAAATTGTAGGGGCACAGGCCACACTAAACGTTCTTTCTGGAGAGAGATACAAGCTAATACCCAATGAAGTTAAAAACTATGTTAAAGGATTATATGGACAGCCTGCAGCACCCATTGATAGCGATGTTCAGAAGATCATAATTGGCGACGAAAAACCATCTTATGAAAAATCACCAGACTTAAAAAATCCTTCATATGAGAAGTTCAAAGAAGCAGTTCAAGATAAAATTGAAAAGGAAGAAGACATAATATCTTATGCACTATTTCCAGATATTGCGCTTGCATTTTTCGAGAAAAGAAAAAATCAGGTACCTAAACAAAAGATGGAATTTCAAGAAGCTGAAAAACTAAAGGAAGCTTCAAATCCAGGGATGATAGTCTCTAAAGAAAAGCCTGGGGCAGAAGTGACTTTGAGAGCACCCTTACCTGGGGCGGTACTTAAGATAGTTGGTGAAACCGGAAAACCTGTTGAAAAGGATTCAGTACTTTTTATAATATCTGCGATGAAGATGGAAAACGAGATTGTATCTCCTGCTTCTGGCATACTACAGAAAGTTTTTGTAAAGGAAGGCGACATAGTAAAGGCCGGAGATGCTCTGGCAGCAATTGCTTAGAAATTTATTATTTTTTCTTTAATTTAAAATAAAACAAGTTTATTTTATTTTCATAATATGTGATCTTCTTCCAAATATATTTAAATCATCTAGATTTAATAACAATTATAGATTAATTTAAACAGAGAGTGAATGAACTGACAGATGAAATACGAATAATCCCTGTATTTAACATACCTCTAATTAAAAAAAATGACAATCTTGCCAATATTATTTCTGAGAGAATCGAATTTCTAGAAAATGATGTTTTAGTAATCTGTGAAACAGCTGTATGTAAATCCCAAGGAAGGGTAAAAGATCTAAAAGAAATCAGTCCCACTAAAAAGGCAATTAAAATATCTAAAAAGACCGGAAAAGATCCAAGGCTTGTGCAAGTTATCCTTGATGAATCAAAAGAAGTCCTAAGAGTTGGAGAAAACGTCATAGTCGTTGAAACTAAGGACGGAAACATCTGTGCAAGTGCAGGCATAGATGTTTCTAATATCTGTGGAGATCCCTATATAGTAGGTCTTTTGCCTGAAAATCCAGATAAAGAAGCAGAAAAGATAAGATCCTCTTTAAAAAAGATAACTGGAAAAGACATTGCTGTTATAGTCTCAGATACTCAAGGGAGGCCCTTTAGATGCGGGGCGATCGGAGTTGCCATTGGAGTTTCTGGTATGATGCCTTTGTGGAAAAGAGCTGGAGAAAAAGATCTTTATGGATATGAA
>PWMA01000049.1 GCA_003558335.1 Candidatus Methanofastidiosia archaeon
TAAAGTGAAAATGTTCGCTGTAACATAATTGCTGTTCTTTTTCTTATAGTATTGAAAAGAGCCTTATCTTCCCAGAAGTCTACTCTTTTTAGAACCATTTCTTCATTACATTTCTTACAAATACTACCTTTTTTGCTTGGCAAGTCAACTTTCATACACTTAGGGCAATAAGAAATATTGTAGAAAACTTTTCCTTCTGTAGGCTTGTACTCCTTAGTTCCTCTTAAAATATTGATAAGAACAGATTTCCCACTACCACTTTTTCCTATTAGCCCTAAAGAGTCTCCTTCTTTCAATTTAAAAGATATATCGTCGAGAATCTTCTTACTGTCAAAAGCAATTGACAAATTTTCAACTTCCAAGAGATATTCGCTCAATTTGATCCCCATCTATTGTTTATATTGATGTTAATTTTTAACCATATTTAAGTTTTTGTATTAAGAATATAAATTCATAAATTCATCATCAATAAACTATTTATATAAATTAATCATTATTAAATTAAGGAGTATAAATGAAGAATGTCAGATTAAAAAATAACAAAATTTTGTATATTTTCTATATCTTTATTAAAATATCGGGATTTACTATTGGCGGAGGCTATGCCATGATCCCCGCAGTTGAGAGAAATTTGATAAATAAAAAATTAATTACCGAAAGAGAATTTTTCAATGTTCTTGCAATTGCTCAATCTATGCCTGGCCCAATAGCCTTTAATTTGTCACTTTTGGTAGGTATGAAGTTAAAAGGATTTAAAGGGGCTTTGGCTGCATCATTAGGAGTGATTATTCCACCATTTATTGCAATATTAGTTGTGGCAAGCATAATACAGACGTATTCTGATATTATCTATGTCCAAAAATTTTTAGATGGCTGCTACATTGCAACGGTTAGTCTGACTGGATATGTACTCTATAAAATATTAAAAAATTACAAGTTTAATAAAGTAAATGTTGTTTTATTATTTTTTGGGGCTTCTTTTTTGATATTAAATAGAAACTTAACAATTCTTGTTTTTATGTTTTTAGTTTTAATTAATTATTATTATGAAAAGAGGTGGCTTTCTTGATAAATATTCTTTCTATTTTCCTATACATTGGTTCTATCTCTTTTGGGGGCGGATGGGCAGTTGTAGGATTAATAAAAGAGATAATGATTTCTCAAAATTATTTAACTCTCGTTGAATTCAAGGAAATAATAACTGCTGCACAGCTTACTCCTGGCCCAATAGCTGTTAATATGGCCACGTATATAGGATATAAATACTATGGACTTCTTGGAGCCCTACTAAATACACTTTTTCTACTCTTTCCCTCTATAATGATTGTTATTTCCTACTCACATTTTAAAAACTCAATCAAAGTAAATAAAATAGCATTAATGAACTCTCTAATTCTGGGAACATCTTTACTTGTTTTTATAACTTTATATACACTAGGAATTGAATTCTTTTTAGATCTTAACATAAGGGCAATATTGCTAACAATCATGGTCCTGGTATTACTTGTGAAAACTAAAATAGATCCAATATTTTTTATAATTGGAACTGGATTGATAGCAATTATAATTTTGTGATTCTAAACCGTTAGACTTATATATTATGAATAAATATTCATATCATCTGTATATTTTGGAGGAATATAATGTCAGATAGGAAATTTAAGTGCTACAAATGCAGCCATCAGTGGGAATTACCTCATGGAACAGGTGAAATGGGCATCAATTTAAAATGCCCGAAATGTAATAGTTCAAGTATCCATAGAGTCAATAGAGGCGGATATGGAGGTAGAAGAAGATTCTGCAATACACATAAGGTATAATCCGTTACAATTTAGATTACAAAAAATTAAATTAATAATTATGGGTGAATTAATACGAAAATAGCAATACCAACTGGATTTATAGGTGGGTTGGAAGATTAATTATACCCTCACTTTGGTAAAGCTCCAACATTTACTGTGGTTGAAATTGAGGCTAAATCTATAAATTTTATACACATAATAAAAAACAAGGGAGAGCATTTTGGAGGTAGCATAAAACCATCTGAGATACTAATTCAAAATAACATTGAAGCCTTAATATGTTTAGGTGCCGGACCCAGAGCTCTTGAAACTCTAAGATCTAAAAAAATTGAAATATATCTAACTACAAAGAAAGTCGTGAAAGAAGCTTTAGACTCTTTTCAGAGGAAATCTTAATAAAATGTCATACGAAGAAGCATGTAAAAATAACAAACATTGAATATTCAGATTTTTTCTTTTAACTTATTAATTTTAAAGGAGATTAAAATGGAATCCAAAATTAACGAGAAGATAAAAATTCAAAAAATTAACATAGAAGAAAGAATGTCAAAAATTGGAAAAAAAAATTGCTATTTGAAGTGGAAAAGGAGGAGTTGGAAAATCTGTTGTTACTTCCCTATTGGCATCTTATCTTGCTCAACAAGGAAAGACTGTTGGAATTTTGGATCTTGATATAACTGGGCCGAGCATACCTATGATGTTTGGAATAACTGAAAAACCAATAGGTGGCAGCTATGGAATAATGCCTGTACTTTCAAAAAATGGAATTAAAATCATGTCAATGAGTCTTTTATTATCTAATAATGAAGACGCCGTAATTTGGAGAGGTTTAAGGATAGGCGGTGCCGTTTCACAATTTCTTTCAGATGTTTTTTGGGAAGATCTTGATTATTTGCTATTTGATCTACCTCCTGGAACGAGTGATGTTCAACTTACTCTAATGCAAAATGTGAATCTAGATGGGATGATAGTTGTAACCTCACCCCAAAATTTAGCTTCAACTATTGTAAAAAAAGCAGTTTCAATGGCAGAAGAACTAAATGTTAAAGTATTGGGCACAATTGAAAATTTGTCCTACTGTTCATGCCCTAAATGTGGAAAGAAAATAGATCTATTTGGTAATGGAGAGGCTAATAAATTGAAATATCAATTATTGGAGAGCATACCTATTGATCCCAATATTTCAAAACTATGTGACGATGGTAAAATAGAAGATTATCCAATAAATTTTGTTAACATTTACAAAGTTTTAAAAAATATGTAAAAATCTGATTCTATCTGCATTCATATTGGAACAAAAAACACAGTTAAAAAATGGATTAATTTTTATCTTTTCTTTTGGATATTTAATAATTACTTTAATTTAATTTCCTTTTGTCCGATATAATAACTATTAATAATGGTTTAGCAAAATTAAATATGATTATTTGTTTTTAGCTTAAGATGGCTCACAAATATTCTTAATAGAAACACTTAAATATTATTTATATGAGGTATTTCTGAAGTCCGTTTACTGGACTTAAAAGAATCTTGGACATAATATCCTGTTTTTGGATATATAAAAAGAAGGAGGAATACTATATGCCAAAATATAGCGACAAAATAGATTTGTATTCTGACAAGGGTAAGCTCGTTGAGAGCGGAGTCCCATTAGAAGCTCTTAGCCCTCTAAGAAATGAGGCGATAAAGAGCATCGTATCTAAAGTTGTCAGAACAGTTGCTGTCGATCTTAAAGGCATTCAGTCAACACTTGCCAAAGGAGCATTAGGCGGAAAAGGCCAAATTGTTTTAGGACGAGAAATGAATCTCGATGTTGTCGGAAAAGCCCCGGAGATCCAATCTAAAGTAGAAGAAATTCTTAAAGTTGACGCAAAAGACGATACCTTGGTAACGCTTCTAGGAAACAATGAAAGAATGCTTGTTCAGATACCTACAAACAGAATTTTTGCTGAATACAGCGTAGGCATGACTGCAACAGCAGCGGCCGTAACACAAGCAATAGTAGATGTTTTCAATGTGAGTATATTTGACGCAAACGTTGTAAAAGCTGCAGTATGGGGAGCATACCCACAAACACTTGACCTCAAAGGAGCTCAAATTAAAGCTATGCTTGAAGTTCCCCAAAAGAACGAAGGTCTTGGGTACTCTCTAAGAAACATCATGGTTAATCACGTTGTTGCCACAACAAAGAAAAAAGCAATGAATTCAGCTGCACTTGCTGCAGTTCTTGAACAAACTGCAATGTTTGAAATGGGAGATGCAATAGGGCCATTCGAAAGATTACATCTTTTAGGACTTGCATACCAAGGATTAAATGCAAACAATATCACATATGAATTAGTAAAAGATAATGGAAAGAACGGTACAATAGGATCCGTAGTTGAATCTTTAACTGGAAGAGCAATTGAGGACAAAGTTATTACTGTAGATAGAACATTACCATCTGGTTTCAAAGTTTATAAAACAAAAGACATGGAACTGTGGAATGCATATGCTGCCTCAGGAATGCTCGCAGCAGTTATGGTAAACTGTGGAGCTATGAGGGCTGGACAAGGAATACCTTCAACAGTTTTGTACTTCAACGATTTAATTGAGCACGAAACAGGTCTACCTGGTGTAGACTTTGGAAGAGCTCAAGGTACATCTGTAGGTATGTCATTCTTTTCCCACTCTATTTATGGTGGAGGTGGCCCTGGTATATTTAACGGAAACCACATAGTTACAAGACACTCAAAAGGATTTGTAATTCCATGTATCGCTGCCGCAATGGCATTAGATGCAGGAACACAGATGTTTTCGCCAGAGGCAACATCCGGATTGATTAAGGAAGTTTTCTCCACAGTACCTGAATTCGCAGAACCATTAAAACATGTAAACGAAGCAGCCGTTAAGATAAAAGGAGGTATTTAGGAGGAGTATTATTGAAAATTAGACCCGAGATACAGATATTTCCTTTCAAACTGATTTCAAAAGAAACAGCAGATAAGATAACTGATGAGCTTACAAGGTTTGACTTTGTTACAAATGTTTCAGTTCATGGACCTTCTATTCAGTCTAGTCAGAGTGAAAATTATATGGTAGGTTGGATATGGATTGAAGTAGAGGACAACAATGAAAATGTCCAAAAAATAATAAAAGATATTTGTGACGAATTTTTGCCTTTCGGATACAACATTGAAGTAGGCCGATTTACAAAATATAAAAAAGGTGTATCTGACTATATAAAGGGTCTAAATTAGGAGGAATAATTATGACATATAAAGCACAATTTCACCCGGGAAGTTCTGATCCATCAAAAAACAGAAAAAAATATATGGATCCCGAATACAAACTCCAAAAGATAAGATCAGTATCTGATGAGGATGTTGTTAGAGTTCTTGGACACAGGCAACCTGGAGAGGACTACAAGAGTGTTCACCCACCATTAGAAGAAATGGGAGAACCAGAATGCTCTGTAAGAGAACTTGTAGAACCAACACCTGGAACTAAAGCAGGAGATAGAATTAGATACGTTCAGTTCACAGACTCTGTTTACTTTGCTCCAATATCTCCATATCAGAGGTCTTGGATGTACTCATATAGGTACAGAGGAATGGACAGTGGAACACTATCTGGTAGACACGTAGTAGAGGCTAGAGAAAGAGATCTTGAAGCAATATCTAAGGAACTAATTGAATCAGAAACATTTGATGCCGCTCGAACAGGAATTAGAGGAAGAACCGTTCACGGACACGCTCTAAGACTTGATGAAAACGGCATAATGTTTGATGCAATGCAGAGATATGTTTTCGACAAGAGCACAGGAGAGGTAAAGTACGTTAAAGACATGGTTGGACAGGAGATACCTGCACCCATATCCGTTGGCAAGCCGCTACCTGAAGAAGAACTAAAGACAAGAACTACAATATATAGGGCAGACGGTGTAACAATAAAAGATGATCCTGAAGTCCTTGAAATGGTACAAAATGTTCACTGGGAGAGATCCTTCGGTGGATTCGAGCCATTTAAGGAAGCCAAATTTAAGGAGGGGTTATAAATGGTATATAAAGATGAAAAACACAACTTTATGCAGGCAATGAAAAAGAAGTTCGAAGAAGCTCCTGACGAAAAACAGACAAAGTACTACGTATACGGTGGATACAAACAGAACAAGAGAAAAGTAGAGTACTTTGAATCAGGACAACAACTTGCAAAAGAAAGAGGAATACCTGGGTACAATCCATCAGTTGGTATGCCACAAGGTCAGAGAGTATTGATGCCTTATCAACTTTCACATACTGACATCATAGCCAACATGGACGATCTTCACTTTGTAAATAACGCTGCTATGCAACAAGCATGGGACGATATGAGAAGAACAGTGTTAGTAGGACTTGATTCACCACACAGTATTCTTGAAAAGAGACTTGGTAAAGAAGTTACTCCAGAAACAATTAATCACTATCTTGAAGTAGTAAACCACGCAATGCCTGGTGCAGCTGTTATTCAGGAGCACATGGTCGAAACTGACCCAAGACTGGTAAAAGATTCTTATGTAAAAGTGTACTCTGGAAATGATGAGTTAATCGATGAGATTGATTCGAGATTTGTTATAGATATAAACAAAGAATTCCCTGAAAACCAAGCAGAAGCACTTAAGAAGGCCATTGGCAAATCAATGTGGCAAGTAGTTAGAATCCCAACAGTTGTCGGTAGAGTTTGTGACGGTGGAACAGTTTCTAGATGGAGCGCAATGCAAATCGGTATGTCTTTCATTGGTGCATACAACCTATGTGCCGGAGAGGCAGCCACTGGAGATTTCGCATACGCTGCAAAACACGGTTCAGTCATACAGATGTCTGACATGATGCCAGCTAGAAGAGCAAGAGGTCCAAACGAGCCTGGAGGACTTATGTACGGAATCGTAAGTGACTGTGCACAATCCATGGCTAAGTACCCAGATGATCCTGCAAGACATTCTCTAGAAGCAATCGCTCTCGCAGCTTTAATTTACGACCAGATATATCTTGGATCATACATGTCTGGTGGTGTCGGATTCACACAGTATGCAACAGCAGCATACACCGACAACATCCTTGAGGACTTTGTATACTGGGGAATGGAACACGTAAAGGATAAGTACGGCGATCTTGCTAACCAAAAACCAAGTGTAAAAATCATAAACGATATCGGAACAGATGTTACTATGTACTGTCTAGAACAGTATGAACTTTACCCCGCAGTTATGGAAACACACTTCGGTGGATCTCAGAGAGCAACATGCGTCTCTGCCGCAGCCGGTACAAGTGTTGCCATGGCAACAGGTAATGCTCAAGCTGGTCTTTCATCATGGTATCTTGCATGTAACTTACACAAAGAACAGATGGGAAGATTTGGATTCTACGGATACGACCTTCAAGACCAAATTGGTGCAGCAAACACCTTCTCATACAGATCTGACGAAGGATTACCATTCGAGCTTAGGGGAGGTAACTACCCAAGCTATGCAATGAACGTAGGACACCAGAGTGCATACACTGGTATAGTTGCAGCAGCACACTCAGCAAGAGGAGATGCATGGACACTTTCACCACACATTAAGGTCGCATTTGCCGACAAGTCACTACCTTTCGACTTCGCAAACATTACAAAGGAGTTCGGAAGAGGTGCCATGAGGGAGTTTGTTCCTGCTGGAGAAAGAGACCTTATAATACCATAAATTAAAAATTTATTTTTTTTCTTTTCTATTTTAAAATTAAACATTGTTATGTTCCTCAATGAAGACAGAACAAAATTATTCTAATTAGATAGTCTTATAAATCGGTCTTATTCCTAACTTTTGGTGAATGGCTAATGGAGTTTTGTCCAAAATGTGGTACTCTTTTGCGTGTTAAAGAAGGTACCTATTCGTGTAGATGTGGGTATGAAAAAGAAATAGATGAAAATAATAGATTTCAACATTCAGAAAAAAATGATCTTGAAGATGAGATTGTTATCATAGAAGAAGAAAACCTAGCAATGCCTAAAGTTAAGGAAGAGTGCAAAAAATGCCTTAATAGAGAGGCTTATTGGTGGATGCTTCAAACTAGAAGCGGAGATGAGCCAGCAACTAAATTTTACAGATGCACAAAGTGTAGCTATACTTGGAGAGAATACGATTAAAAAATATATAGGATTTTTTAGAGCCCTCCTCCAATTTTAATTTAATTTCCCGACTATTCTTTTTTCTTAGAAGCAGTCTTTTTAGCAGTTGTCTTCTTTGCTTTTTCTGGTTTTACTTCCTTAGCTTCAGCTTTCTTTTCTTCAGTAGCTTTTTTCTTA
>PWMA01000039.1 GCA_003558335.1 Candidatus Methanofastidiosia archaeon
CTGACTCATATATACTTCCGCCTTTGGATTCAGCAATTTTCTTCATTTTAGATACAGCTTGGTTTCCTCCAGTAATATTAAAAGGCAAGCTTTTAGTTACAAAACATGCTAGCTTTTTATCTTTTAGAGATGTTATTTGAGACATATAAGCAGACATAGGCTGGGAAAGTGAGAATGCGTGCACAGGAGAGCCAAATATTACGCCCTCATATTGAGTTAGATCTGGAAAATTATCAATTTTAATTTTGTTTATATCCCTCTCTTTTTCATCGTCCACCTCTACCCTTTCAATATCAACAGAATGTCCTTTACTTGAAAGCGCTTCTTTGATATTTTCTGCTGCCTCATAAGTATTTCCTGTTTGAGAGTATACAATAATTCCTATTTTCATTTAAATCCTCCTTTATTTTTACATTATTCATACTATAGATTGGTTTTTCCCACGGGTGCAACATACACTGTGAACTCGTCTTCTCCGTCAACTTCTAAAAGACTGTCCATAAGTTCTTGATTGTATGCGGCAATGGCACATGTCCCACAACCTATAGCTTCACATGCCAAATAAAGATTCTGGCAGACATGACCAGCATCTAGGGCTATAACTTTGTATGATGCCTCGCCATATCTCCATTCCATCCTATAAGGAATAGCAGTCCATATGACGGTAACTGCAGACTTGCCGGAAAATTCTTGACCAAAGGTAGCTATTGAAATTTTTGATTCTAGATCGTCCTTTTGGCTTATGAAAAGTAATTGGTGAGTTAAAGGCAGATATCGATAAATGCCCTTTTCGAGTCCTTTAACATTGAAAACTGCCAAATAGGTTTCAAAGGCGTGCCTACAACCAGCCGAAGGAACAGTTCTAAAGGCATGCCCACGATCAAGCACTTTTCTTATTCCTTGTGTAGACCAAAGAAGAAAGGACAGCTCATCCAGAGAGAGAGGTTCTTTATTAAATGAACGTCTTGATCTCCTCTGCGCTATTGCTTTAGAAAGATCAAACTCTGGCATATATTCTTTTGAAAGATTAACTATTAAAGCATTTTCAGGTACAGATTTTTGTAAAGGTGGTGGTGGAATTCCTCTGTTTTGGTCTGTTTTGGAAAAATCTGTACGCAAACGTACATTGTCCTTAAGAAATTCTCTGGCCATGATATCACATATTATAATACCTAACTCAAATAAAAATTTAATCCCTTGAATTTATGGCCTATGTTCCACAGTAAGTTTTGTATCCAGCTTCTGATTCTGGGGGACTTTGAAACTCTTTTTTAACTTTTTTATAGCCATAGGGATTTTTTAGTGCATCGAGAAACCTATCAAACTTTTTTTCGTCCCTTATTGCTTTCTCAACAAAATGATTTCTAGGAATTATAGTGGGATTATTTTTCTGCATAGTCTTTAAAGTCTTATCTAGGTCTTGATTTTCCGTTCTCTTCTTCCATCTATTAAACCATTTTATTTCTTCTTCTTCGGTAAATGGATTTTCATTGTTTGACAACATGAAAAACGTATTGGTGTAATCTCTTCTGTATTTTGTCATTAGTGTTAAGAGTTCATTTATCAATATCGTGTCTTTTTCTTTTTTTGAAAGAAGTCCTAACTTTTTACTCATCATTTTATTGAATGAGCTTTGATACATCTCATCAAAAACTTTTAATACTTCTTCTGCTACTTCGATTGCATTGTTTTCATTTTCACTAATTAAGGGGAGTAGTGCCTCTGCTAACCGTACGATATTCCATTTCAATATAGTCGCTTGATTGCCAAATGAATATCTGCCATGAGTATCTATTGAGCTATAAACTGTTTTTTCATCGTAAGAGTTCATAAAAGCGCATGGCCCATAATCTATTGTTTCTCCTGAGATGCTTGTATTGTCTGTGTTCATGACTCCGTGAATAAACCCAACTCTAATCCAATCTACAATCAATTGTATTTGCTTATCCATTACTTTTTTTAGTAGTTTTTGTGCAAGATTATCTGTGTTTTTAAGTTCGGGATAGTGCCTTTCTATTGTATAATTTAATAGCTGTTTAAGCTCTTTTACTCCCATAAGGGCAGCATACTCAAATGTTCCTATACGTATGTGGCTTTGGGCCATCCTTGTTAGAACAGCACCTTTTTCTACTTTTTCTCTATGAACATTTTCTTCAGTTTGTATGACACAAAGGCTCCTTGTTGTCGGTATTTTCAAATGATGCATAGCTTCACTTATTAAATACTCTCTAAGCATTGTAGGAAGTGTTGCGCGACCATCGCCTCCTCTGCTATAAGGAGTTCTTCCAGAACCCTTAAGCTGTATATCGTATAATTTCTTTTTATACCTAATTTCGCCCAAAACAATCGCTCTTCCATCGCCTAGTACGGTAAAGTGGCCAAATTGATGGCCTGCATATGCTTGGGCAAAAGGCGTTGTATTTGGAATTATCTTGTTTCCTGAAAAGTAATCAATTATCTCTTTTTCACTTAGATTTATATTAAGTTTTTTGGCCAGTTCCTTGTTGTAGCAATAAATGCTTGGCTCTTTTACTTTTTGAGGCGATTGAACAGTGTAAAAGATTTTATCTAGAGTGAGATAGGTTTTATTCAATTCAATAACAATATCTTTAGCCTCATTTTTCATTTTCTCGTTAATCTTTTTCAATATTTAACGTGATCTATTTTAGAAAAAGCAATAGCAGCCTATTATTTGATTGGAACTATTTATAAAGATTAAAATAAACCTATATTTAATATGAAGATAGGTTATCCCTGTATAAACAGAAGTATAGGATGCACAGCAAACTCTACCTTTAGGTTAGCAAATTATTCTGAAACTAATCTACTTGAAAAAGTTTCTAATAATCTTGATTGCTTGATTAAGATACTAAAATACAACCTAGATAATAATTTACTTTTCTTTAGAATAAGTTCAGATTTAATTCCTTTTGCAAGCCATCAGATATGTAAATTTAATTGGCAGGATTATTTCAAAGAACGGTTCAGGGAGATTGGCGATTTCATAATAGAAAATGAAATCAGGATCTCAATGCACCCTGATCAGTTTGTATTGATAAATTCCAATAAAGAGGATGTCATAAAAAGAAGCATTGAAGATTTAAAATGGCATTGCAAAGTTCTAGATCTAATGAGACTAAACAAAACCGCTAAAGTACAGATCCATGTTGGAGGAGTCTATGGCGACAAAAATTCTGCTATAGAAAAATTCATAGACAGTTACACTAAACTTCCACATTTTATTAAGAAAAGATTAGTTATAGAAAATGATGACAAAAGTTATTCTCTTAAGGATTGTCTTTCAGTCTCCAAAAAAACAGGCGCACCAGTTGTTTTTGATTCTTTCCATCACAGCTGTTTAAACAATGGTGAATCAGCATCTGAGGCTATAAAATTAGTAAAAAATACATGGAAAAAGCAAGATGGAATACCGATGACAGATTATAGCTCACAGGCACCAAATGAGAGGGCAGGAAAACATGCGCCCCATATAGATATAGAAAATTTCTCAAAATACATCAGAGAGACTAGGGAAAGTGATTTTGATATCATGCTTGAGATTAAAGATAAAGAAAAAAGCGCCTTAAAGGCTATAGCTTTAATAAAAAATAGTTGAAATAAAATATTATTTCTCTGTTTTTTATATTTTTAGACCACGGCAGATATTTAAATGTCCATATATTATTCTTTTTATGGGCAAAATGAAAAAAGAAGTCTTATCCAATATAGAACACAATTTTAGAAGTCAAGTTAAAAACGATGAAAGCGCCAAAAACTCTTATCTACTTGTTCATTCCGACAAGCTAAGGGTAAATTTAAACCTTGCAGAAGGAATGATGGCAAATCCGAAACAATCCAATCATTTGGCAAGTGTAGGCAAATTATTTACATCTACCCTATTTGGAATTTTACAAGAAATGGGAAAACTTGAGTTTGATGATAAGATTGAGAAATATCTTGATGATGAAATTATGGATAATTTGCATGTTTACAAAGGTAAAGACTATTCAAATGAGATAGAGATAAGACACCTATTAAACCAAACTTCAGGCCTAAATGATATCTTTTATGAACTGCTTAAAAAAATACTAGAAAATCCTGAAACCAAAATAACAACAAGAGACGCAATACTATGGGGCAAAGAGAACTTAGAACCAAAATCAATTCCTGGCGAAAAGCATTTTTACGGTGATACAAATTATTACCTTCTAGGATTGATAGTTGAAAGTATTACAAATAACGCTTTTCATGAGGCTATGCATGAGCTAATCTTTAATCCTCTGGAAATGAAGCATGCATATATGTTTGGTTTTTCAAAGCCTTTAGCTAAATCAGATCATCCTACTGCGGGAATATATATCGATGAAAAAAATCTACTTAATTATAAAAATTTATCTTATTTGGATTACTCAGGAGGTAGTGTTGTTGCGCCTCTTGAAGAATATTTAATATTTATGAAATCATTGGTCAACCATAAAATTGTAAGAAAAGAGACTCTTGAAAGAATGCTAAATGACAGTATACCCATGGGATTCCCTTTTATTGGAATTGATTATGGATATGGGATCTGGAAATATAAAACTGTTCCAATTATTGTCCCTGAAAAATACAATTGTTGGGGTTGTGTCGGAGTAACAGGAGCGTATATGTTTTATCATCCAAAAACAGAAGCTTATCTTATAGGAACTTTCAATGACGCTAGATATAAAAGAAAGTCAGTTCAGTTTATGCTATTTAAAGTTGTAAAGGAGTTATTGAAACTGAAATAGATAATAATATTTTGTAACTGAAAAAAACATTTATAATAATGATAATCATTATTAATTTTCATCATGTGTTGTCATTATTAACCGAAAGCTTTATATATTAGTTAGTATTAATTATTAATAGTGATAGTTCTTGGCACCAACTATCGCAAAACAATGTCACTTGTCTTGGAAACGCATGCTGCTCCAACTACATGTGACATATGGAGATCCTAACTGACTTTCGCCATGGAAATGCATGCTCTCTATGGCATAAGAAGTAAGGAACTCCCAAAGAATCCCCTCCACTTCCTGAAAACGGGCCCAACGGAGGGGATTCCCTATTTTAGATTATTATTTAATTAAGAAAGTGTTTTATTTTAATTAAGGTGTTTCCATATATGAGCTATACGCTGAAAAGCTGTAATATGACTTCCTACTCCAATTACAATTATCATCCAGCCGAGAACACAGAAACCATATATTGTTCCGGGATATAAATAATAGACTATAGAAGAAAATATTATTAACAACATTCTGTCAGCTCGTCCGATAATTCCGCCGTAATATCGTCCAAGTCTTAACGCCTGAGCTTGAGTACCCAGATAGCTTGTTAAAAGGACTCCTATCAAGGCCATGACACCTATTCTCAAGTCTAAATTAACTCCAAAGAAGATGCCGGTAATTATGAAAACATCCGAGTATCTATCTATTAAATGATCAAGAAAGTCGCCTTTTGTATTCGCTTCATTTAGATAGCGCGCCATCGGACCATCGATTGCATCAAATAAAGAGTTTAGAGCAACAAGTAAGCCCGCTGCCAGTACTACCCTAGGGTTAAAGGCCGAGTAATAATAAAGCAGTCCTGCAAACAAAGCAAATAAGAGCGATAATATGGATATAAAGTTGGGAGATATTCCTGCTTTTGCTGTATATCTCGCCATAGGATCAAGTATCTTAGTTGCATGAGGCCTTAGAGAGTTAGTTGCCATGATAATCCTTTAAATAAGCTTTTTTTAGTTTTTTCTTTTTTTGTCGATTGTTTTTATAAGATTAATTGTCAGAAAGTTTTTAAGTAAGATTAAATCATACCCGGAAGAGATAAGAATGATCTTGTGCAAAAGGGATATGGCTGGCTTCTAAAAGAAGCTAGCAGAGCTCATCAAAAGAGGTCTTTGATTTCGTTATGGACAATAAAAATATTATGCCTAGAACCTCATTGAGATATGCTATTGAGAAAATGCCTCCGGATCTAAAACAAAAAGCCATGGCGAGGTAGATTTTCTACCTTACTATCTTTACTATGGCATTATAAGGTATGATTGATATTTCTCCATCATCGCTGTGAAATCTCAAATAATCTATTCCCCCACCGTTTATCTCACCTTTTAGAATGCTTTTGTCAGTTAAGAAAATAGTTACCTTCTCACCTTTTTGAGAATAAAAATTTATTAGATTGTTCAGATCTTCTCCCATAAAACCACCGCAATTAATAAGGTTAAATAATATATAAAATTATTGAAAAAATAAATATTTTTATATTTCATATCCAAGTTCTTTTGCCCTTTTGTAGCACTGTTGTGCCTGAGAAGCTCTTCCTGTTAGTTCCAAAGCGATCCCTTTGGCGCGCCATGCGTCTGCATAATCTAAATCTATCTCTATGGCCTTATCAAAGCAATCTATGGCATCAAAGTACATTTCAAGCCTTACAAGTGCAACACCTTTGTTCCACCAAGATTCTGCATTTTTTGGATCCATCTCAATAGCCTTATTAAAGCATTCTATGCCTTCAGCGTATCTGCCAACTCTTACAAATCCAGCTCCTTTGCTATTCAAAGATTCTGCGTCTTCGATTTCTATTTCAGCTTCTTTTTTTTCTTCGTATTTTGGCGCAACGTATTCTCTAAATATTATCTTTTCACCGCATCTATTACAGTACTTTGATTTTTCCGGATTTTCATGCCCACAAACATGACAAGATAGCATAATAATCATTTGTTTTATGTTTTAATATATATAAGGTTATTTAAAAATAAGAACTGTAAAGCTATTTTTATCACAATATTTTTAACTAAATAGAGATTATTTTAAAAATGCTCTTGCAGAAGAGAAAAGAGATCGCTGAAACATAAATAAACAGAGAAATTACTTAAATTTATTGTAGAAATACCTTTTTTTGAGTTTCTTAAGAGGGCGATATTGCCCGCTTATTTAATAGAAACGTGAAATCGCTTTTGCATTTTGTTCTTTTAGTGAAATTAAATTAAAAACTTTTACAGGAAAAGAAATATTCTGCTTTAGATAAAAAAAATAGAAAGAATAAATTAAAAAATTTATTCAAATAATGAAGGCTCTAATTCCATAGCCTTTTGAAAGCTCTCGTTGGCTTCGACATTTCTGTCAAGATTCTGAAGAGCCACGCCCTTATTAAACCATATAGCCCCTAGATTAGGCTCTAAATCCAAAGTCTTGTCGTAGTATTCCAATGCATCTTCATGATTTCCCTTCATAAAGAGTGCATTTCCCTTGAAAGCCAAAGCTTCTAGAAAGTTAGGGTCTATCTCAATAGCCTTGTCAAACTTTTCAATTGCTTCTTCATACTTTTTTTCAGATATTAAGGTATAACCTTCATGCATATATTTTTCTTTTGTTTCATTTTCCATTCTAAATCACCTCATACAGTTGTCAAAAATCCGAGCCTTTTTAAGTCTTTTGGTCGCTCTAAATCAAAAAATAAGGCAAAATATGTTTGATTTTATAAATATAAGTTAAAATTTGACTTATAAAGATATATATAGCTTAAATTTAACTATTTTATACAATAATTTAAAACAATAATCTTATATGATTTAAAAATGAGTAAATATTAGAAGGAGATAAGAATGGATACAATCTACAAGACAAAACAAGGAGAAAA
Source organism: Candidatus Methanofastidiosia archaeon (assembly GCA_003558335.1). Classification (GTDB taxonomy): domain Archaea; phylum Methanobacteriota_B; class Thermococci; order Methanofastidiosales; family Methanofastidiosaceae; genus Methanofastidiosum. Next base: position 7,663 of record PWMA01000039.1, read on the forward strand.
AATAGTAAAAGAGTTATATGATCGACAAGTTCAAAGCTTAGAAATAGAATATAAAGATGTTTTTGTTGAAACAAGATTTGGCAAAACTCACATTTTAAAGGTAGGAAACCCAGACGCAGCACCAATTTTGCTATTTCACGGTGGAAACAGCACGGCCGCATATTCATTAAAGCAAAATTTGCATTTAATTAATGATTATCTTATATATGCAGTTGACACTATTGGACATCCTGGGAAGAGTGATCAAAAAATTTTATCATCAAATACGCTAGAATATGGTGAATGGGCATCAGATGTAATCGATTCTTTAGGATTTGAAAAAATTATCTGTATAGGAGAATCCTTTGGGGTCTGTATTTTAGCTAAACTTATGTGCGTGTCTCCTGAAAAAA
>PWMA01000109.1 GCA_003558335.1 Candidatus Methanofastidiosia archaeon
TACTCGCCATAGGTAGATTCAATATTTTCTCTGGCATCCGAATCAGAAGCTATTCTTGAATCTACAATGTCTTCAAGAATCATATATGGTGGATCTGGCTCTTCTTCTACTTCATAAAAAAACGAAAGAGCAATAGTCTCCCCGACTCTTACTGTAGGCATGTTTAAACTGTATAGCTCATCACATGGAAACTCGTCATTGCATTCACATTCTGGAATCCCACTACCGTTTCCATAGTCAGTAATCGCCATTACCGTTCCAACACCAAAAGCACTTGCCAGCAACAACAAGCTAATCAAAATAGATATTATTTTTTTCATAGGTTTTTCACCTTGAATTTAAAAAAGAGTTTTTAATATAAAAGACTATCGTATTCTGCCGTATATATGCTCTTTGATTGTAAAAAAAATTTAAGCCTTCCAGATATCTCCTCTGTTGTCCTTTATTCTTTTTGCTTTGTGAGTTTCTCTTGGAAGGGTACCATCTTTGTATACAGTTACCTTTGGAGTTATGCCTAGAACCGATCTCAAGTCACACTGCACCTCTCTTTCCAAAACTTTTGGATCCCCTTTGTAGTTATCTGTACCTTCAACTTCAACAGTTAAGACGTCAAGGTGATTTACCCTGTCAATAACAAGCCTGTACTCTCCAGATAGCTTTTTGTTTTCCCTTATTATTGGCTCAACGCTTGATGGCAGTACATTTACCCCCTTAATAATAAGCATGTCATCTGTTCTTCCACAGATTCCCATCAATCTTTTGTGAGTTCTTCCGCAAGCACACTTATCAATTTCGTACTTGACCAAATCTCCTGTTCTAAACCTTATCATCGGTCTTGCCATCTTTTTAACTGTGGTCAGTACCATCTCTCCCTCTTCATTTTCGTCAACTGGCTCGCCTGTCTTTAAATCCAATACCTCGACTATCATATGGTCCTCTGCAAAATGAAGCCCTGCCTTCTCTTCACACTCTCCAGCGCAAGCTCCAAAGACATCAGAAAGCCCATAGTAGTCATATACATCAGCGTTCCAAAGCTGCTCGATCCTCTTTTTAGTGGCACCGATGGAACCACCAGGCTCTCCTGCCACAAAGATCTTTCGTATAGCTATATCCTGGCCAACATCGATCCCCTGTTTTTCTGCTGTCTCACCAAGATACCATGCATAAGAAGGTGTAGTCCAGGTAACAGTCGGCTGGAACTGCGTCATTATTCTAAGAAGCCTCTCTGAAGGGATTGTGCCTGCATGTATGCTCAAAGCCCCTATCTTTTGGGCACCTAAAACACAAGGCCCGCCAATAAAAAGAGACATATTAAGCGCATGGCAGTACCTATCATTTTTTCTCATACCAGATGAATAAAACAATCTTGCCTCAAAATCAATAAAATCTTCAAAATCTTGAAAGGTAAAAGGGGAGGCTGTAGGTATACCTGTAGAGCCGCTTGAAACTGATATGTATACCACATCATCCTCTGGGACAGATGTCATATTGCCTAATGGGGGCTTAGTCTCTTGATCCTTTCTGATATCTTCCTTTAATATTGTTGGAACTTTGTCAAGGTCTGAAAGAGTTTTGACGTCATCAGGCGATACTCCTGCTTTCTTAAAACTGCCTCTATAAAACTCGCTATTAGCGTATGCATGATTTAATATTTTTTTAAGGTGCTTGAACTGAAAGGCCTCAAGTTCATCCCTATTCATCGTTTCTATCTTCTCATCCCAGTATTGCAATTAATCCACCCCTATATAGGAGGAGAGAGCCCAAAAAGGGCAAACCGAATCTTATGGACTAAAGGAGGGTAAGCTTAATTAGAATATCCTCTCTCCCCCATACAATTTTTTATACTCTACTTTATATATTTATCGGTATTATTATAACTATCAGGAATATTATTGTTTCTATTGTTAAAACTCCTCTCTACGAAGAGGACATTTGCTAGATCGCCTGATTATTCCCTCCATGCACCCATAAGATTATTTGCTTTTTTTATCCTATCTTACTTTTAACGCTTTCCTTGTCACCTCATCCTAAACTGCCATTCACACCATAAATTGTCTGGATGCTCATCTGGAGGGCAAACAATGCAACAAGTGTCTATATTTTGAGAAAAACTTTCAACAAAAGTTTTTAGATAGTTTAGCCTTACGTTTTTACATGGGAACTCTTCTAATCCTTTTTCTTTTCTAGTTTTTTGTGTATGGCACTCTGTTATCCTAACTGTTAAAATCCCATCCTTTACCTCCATCTCTTTTGAAGGATGGTCAAGCGCCCAGCTTGTAAATCTTAAAGCTTTACTAAGATCTTCTAAGTTTTCTTCAAGTGAAAACATCTCTTTTAGATATCTTGCTTCAATCTTTGCTATATACTCCCAAGTTTTTTTATCTATCTCTGTTGCGGCATCTGTTCCAAATTTTTCTTCTATCCCTAAAAAGTAGAGTCCATCTACCCTCCATATATTTCTTATATTAAAAAGCAAAAGGTCAACTAACTCCCACTCGTCAAGTGATGAAAGAAGTTTCATGTCCTCATTTCTTGAAATATTCATATTTTCACCTACTGTTAATATCTGATAAAAATCTTAAATTTAAGTTTAATTACCTGTTTCCAGTAAAACTTAAATAAAGAAAAGAAAAGATAATCATTAACCCAAACTAAACTATATATGAGGAGTACAAATGACAACAGATAGAAAGTTAAGATTTACTCAAATAATAATGAATGCATGGCTTTATGGAGTTGAATCAACAGCCAACCTGTTTTTTGACAGGCCCAAGCTATTTTACAGAAAATGGGGATCAGTAGCTATTAGACCTTTTATAGAATCATGGGACGAGCTCGGAATGGAGTTTAAAAAAGGCCTAAGCCCATATGAAACGGTCAAGATGTTTATAGACGCGCTTGTTACAGCCCAGTTTTTTAATCCAGATGATTTTGAATTTTCTGGTGATGACAATAATTTTACCTTCAAGGCAATAAAATGCCCTTACAAGTCACACTGCAAAAATTTAATAGATGAGCAAAAGGAGATTGCATGCCTTAGGGCAATAACCCTACTTGGAGCACTTGATTACAATGTCGACGGCGAATCCTTAAAGTATAAGTATGACTTTGAATTCAATGAAACTGAGCCTTGCCTTGTTACATTCGATAGGTTTAAAGATTAAATATTATAGGAAACTATTATGAAGCTCCCAAAAGGACACATACTAAAGACAACTGTAAGATACAACATTAATGATAATTCTATTCAAGAATGCATAGGCGGAATCTTAAAAGACGTCCGGGATTTTACAGGCTACATTAGATTACTTGGTGAAAACGAAGGCCATGAAGAAGAGATTAGAGTAATTTTAAACCAAGGCAAGATAATAGGGGGGCAGCGAAAGCAGATAGGGTCTAACACAGTTTTTTATGGAAATGATTGCAACTTTGATGAACCCATATCATTTAAGAGGTCTGGAGCGTCTGTTGTTAGGCTTACCTTGGATGATATTGAAATGATTAAGGTTACATATCCAGAGTGCGTAATAGAAAAAGTCGCTATTAAAAACTCTGGCAATGAAGAAAACAGTCGAGAAGAGCTTCTAAAAAAATACAGAATAAAACAGATGAGCGATTCAGAGATTACAAATCTCCTACAAAAATTAAACGGCGATTAACTAATCTCTTTTTTAACTATTTCAAACAATCTTTCTGCAGACTCCTTTACCTTTTCAGACATATCGCTACCAAACTCTGTTGTTAAAACCTGTATGCCAAGAATAAATACATTGGCACCAGTTTCTTTAGAGAGATACCTTCCCAAACTTGATAAGGGCATAGCGTGAGAAGAAAAAGAGATACCCTTTAAATCGCTTGCAGCGATAATCTCTATATCGCCTGGCGATTTTCCCATAAATGCAGCATCTATTAGGATGACATTATCAGGATTAAAGTTCTTTATGTCCTTTGTGAAGTTTTCTGGAACCAAATCCCCGTTTATACTTAAAAAAGATTCACTGTTTAAGGATGAGAGCTTTTCAGAGAGGTATGGCCCCACACCATCATCTCCCCTAAGCTCACTTCCAACGCCCAAGATAGCAACTCTTTTTGCTAAAATTTTTTTAAAAAACAACTCTAAATCGACCATAAACTAAGACATCCTATTATTTTTCAATTTTAATCACAACTTTTAAATGTATACCTATCAACAAAAATACCAGGCGATTATTTGGAAAACATTTGTATATTTGAAGATAGTGGCTATGAAAACTTTTTACCCCTTACATACTCAAGGCCAGTTTTTGAGCTAAGATGCGGTTTTAAAACTTTAAGGGAAAAAATAGAGGAGCTTTTTCCTAATGCGCGCTTTTATTTATCGATGAGGGATTACCTTGTTCCTCTATTTTCAAAGAAAAGCCTTTCTTTAAACGATTTTAGAGGGGGGGACCTTCTTTTTATAAATGGCAGAATGCTCCTTAAACAAAAACCGGATATAAAAAAGGAAGGGATTTATTATTTCGGGGATGAAGTTGCCTTTATCTATGTAAAGGAAAAATCCGTTGAAAACCTTGACGCGTTTAATTACAAAGATTTAGAAAAGATGAGGTTAGAGAAATTTAAGGTTTCAGATGTCAAACTCTTAAACTATCCTTGGGACATTTTAAAAGAAAATGGGTCTGAAATTCGAAGAGAGTTTTCTAGTTTTTTAGAAAATCAAAACTCAAGCTCTATTGATGTGGATATACAGGGTGATAAAAAACAGATATTCATTGGAAAAAACGTAGAGATTGAAAAGTACACTTTATTTGATACTAGAAAAGGGCCAATCTATATAGGAGATGATACAACAATTGAAGCATTTTCTAGAATCTCTGGGCCTGCATATGTTGGAAAAAAATGCCTTATCAAAAGGGGAAGATTGCAGAACTCTTCTATAGGTGACGTCTGTAAAGTTGGCGGAGAAATAGAGGACTCTATACTCCATGGCTACTCTAACAAGCAACACTATGGATTTTTAGGTCATGCTTATGTCGGCGAGTGGGTAAATCTCGGTGCAGGTACCTCAAACAGCGATCTAAAAGACACTTACGGCACTATCAGATACAACGTCTCTGGGAAGGCTATTGACTCTAAAGAGCAGTTTTTTGGATGCGTAATCGGGGACAACTCTAAATCTTCTATCGGCACAATGATTTACACAGGAAAAAAGATAGGGTTTGCAGCGCACATACATGGTGTAGTTTCCGAGGATGTCCCAAGCTTTTGCATGTGGGCAAAGCCACTTGGCTCTAAACCCAAAGAGCTCTATTTGGAATCAGCGATTAGGACATACTCTAGGGCTTCTAAAAGGCGAGGTGTAACTTTAACTAAAGATTACGAAGATTTAATTAAAAAAATATTTCAACTAACTAAAGATGAAAGAAAAAGCTGTTCTATATCGTCTGAGAAATTTTCTTTAAAGTGATAGAAATGGAAGTTATATTTGGAGTTTCTGGGTTAAGAGGTGTAGTTGGGGAAGGTCTAACACCTGAACTAATCTCTAGATATGTTTACTCATTTTCAAAAGAGATACCAAAAGGAGAAGTTGTCATTGGAAACGATTCAAGGGCCTCATGTGAAATGGTAAAACATGCAGTTGTTTCATCCCTTACTGCATCGGGCTTTGATGTAGTTGATATTGGAGTGGCACCTACCCCTACAGTTCAGTTTGTTACAAAAGAAAAAAATGCATCTGGCGGCATATCGATCACAGCAAGCCACAATCCAGAGCAATGGAACGGATTAAAGTTTATTGAAGGAAATGGGATTTTCTTTAACCAAGATAAAATAGATTCCATTAAGAAAAACCTCCAAGATAACAATTTTAACGACACTAGTTTTGAAAAATGTGGAAAAGTGATAGAAGACCCTCTATCAAAGGAGCTTCATATAGAAAAAGTACTAGAAAAAATAAGATTTGATTGTGCCGATAAAGCCTCTATAACTGTTGCAGTTGATGCGTGTAACGGCGCGGGCTCAGAGGTTGTCCCTAGGTTTATAGAAAGACTTGGGTTTAAGGTGGAAAGAATAAACTGCGACCTAAAGGCGCCTTTCCCAAGAAATCCAGAGCCATTAAAAGAAAATCTAAGAGAGTTTTCTCTTTTCATAGAAAACAATAAAGAAATAGATATAGGCTTTGCTCTAGATGGCGATGCAGATAGAGTTGCAATAATCGATGAAAACGGGAGATACATTGGCGAGGAAAACACTATTGTTCTTGCATCAAAGTTTTTCTTAGAATACCTAAACCCAGAAAATAAAAAAGTTGTCACAAACCTTTCTACAACAAGAGCTTTAGAAGATGTAGTTTCCTCGCTTTGTGGAACTGTTCTGAGATCAAAAGTTGGCGAGATAAATGTTGTCGAAAAGATGATTAAAACTAACGCTTTAATCGGAGGAGAGGGAAACGGCGGCGTTATAGTTTCAGATATACAGTATGCAAGGGATTGCCTTTCTGCAATATCTCTAGTATTACTTGGAATCTCGAAAATAAAAAAGCCTCTTTCTTTGATAGTCTCTGAGATTCCAAGCTATTATATGGTAAAGTACAAGATAATTATTTCAAAGGAAAAATATGAAAAAAATCTTATCTATTTAAAGGAGTTTTTCAAAGGAAATCCTTATACAGAGATAGATGGGCTAAAGTTTGAACTTTGTGATTCTTGGGTACACATTAGACCATCAAACACTGAGCCTATTGTTAGAATAATAGCTGAGGCAAAGAGTTTGAAAAAGGTAAATAGATTGATTGAAGAAACAAAGATTTTGATGAATGCACCATGTTAGCTATACTTTTTCACGGCATAGACATTTTCTACGACAAAAAAAGCAAAGAAATTTTGGATAAATTAACCTCTATATACGATGCAAAGCCATTTATTGTTGGAACTATGGGGATTACCTCTCTTTTTGACAGCGGAATTTGCGGCGTTGAACTTATCTTTAAAAGACCATCTAAGGCGCTATCTGAATTAAACGGGATTGATTCAGTTTTGATAGTATTAAAGGCAAGGTCAGTTGAAACGGCAAGGACCTTTCTCGGTGCCATAGGGGAGAGAACAGAGTTTTCTAAAGAGATTATCGGGATTGATATCAACACAAACTCTCTCTTTGAAGTAAAACCTGGAGTTTCTACGGTAAAAGACTACCTACTCTCTGTTGGATTTAGGGAAGTTTCTACAGGAAAAGGCCTTGACATCAGAAAAGAAGGGGATTACTTTGTAAGAAGTGTTAGAGGCTGCAACTGCTCTGAACTCTTACTGCTCGATGGACTTGTAGTTGGTAAGATTTTTGATAGGGACGTTAAAATTTATGTAAAGGATGGAAAAATTTGTGAAATAAAAGGGGTAGAGATAAAACAGCACGGCTTGGAAAAGATAAGGGATGTGGATATCTTTCGCTTAAAGATAGATAGCACAGAAGGCTTTGAGACCAAAACCCCTAATGTAATACGAAAAATTAAAGGAGAAGACATACTCTTCATAAATCACGATGCATACTCAATATATCAAAACCTATCAAATTTATCGGGCGCTGTTACTATAGGCGATGACACTACAAGGGTGTCCGGCTACATACTCCAAAGATTTGGCCTTCCAGTAATTGGCATAGTCGATGGAGATAAGGATGGAGTCATAAAGGGGGAATACTTCTATAAAGATTCAGTAGTTTTCGAGGTAGCAGCCGATGATTTTGCAGGGGAAAAAATTCAATCTAGATTTTTCAAAGGAAAGACCGTAAAAAAATTAGATTTTTCTAAGCTAAAAAACGATATAGAAGATTTCTTGGGGAAAGAGATAATAAAAAAAACTGAATATTAAAGCGCATCTACTATTCTTTTGTAAAGCGCATCTACCTTTACCTCAGGTTTTAACCCTAACATCTTAGAAAACTGCATTATCTGTGGAGGCTCTAGACTTGCCCTTTCTAAAAGCTCATCATCTGCAAATATTTCTTTTGGAGTCCCATCCCCAATTATTTGTCCATCTCCCATGACAACAACTCTTTCAGAAAGCTCTGA
>PWMA01000002.1 GCA_003558335.1 Candidatus Methanofastidiosia archaeon
AGATAAGACCTTTTTTGGCTGTTTTAGGGGGTTTTCTGCCTGAAGCCTTTTTGATATACATAACGCTAGGAATACTAAAAATTCCTTATGGACTTCCTTTGCCTGTTGTATATACAATCCTAGGAAAGGCGTTTGCAGAATTGATTATACTAGGTGTACTAATGGAAATAATACTGAGAAATAAAGGGGTAAAGCAGTTTCTACAATCAAAGGTAGGATTTTTATACCTTTGATATTTTTATTTTTGAAAAAACTGGAAAAATGTTAGAACAAAATGCCTTTACTAAAAATATATATCAAGTACATCGTTTGTTTTTATAGCCTATTTTTTATAAAAACTTTTTCATGAAAAGTTCATCTCATATATTTAAATACTTAAAAAAATTGTATTTTTATGGTAAAAGATCAGAACATATGCTATTGTAAAAATGTCACAAAAAAAGATATAATTGAAGCAATAAAAAATGGAGCCGAAACACTTTCAGATATACAAAAGACGACTTCAGCTTACACTGGAAGCGACTGTGAAACATTGAATCCGAAAGGCAGATCTTGCAATGTTGACATATTTCAAATATTAAAAGAGTACTTTGACGATATCAGTTCATGTCCATGTTGCAGACATTGATAATTATTTTAAAAAATAAAAATAATTAGGGAGCTTCAGATACCGGACCTTCGTATATTTCATCTGCCGTTTTTACTTTCGTTAAGCGGTCCAATCTTTTTTCAACTTCTTCAATACTGTGTTTTATTTTTTCAATTTCTTTTCTGATTACTATAATATCTTTTTCTCTCATATCTATTACCTCCAATCAAAAATATTTTTATTATTTTTATTATTTTTTTCCCACTTATATATTTTTGGCTTTTAAAATATATATTCTTAATAACACTTAAGTTCCAATAGATTTAATAACTGTCTCACATACCACTGTCAAAAATAGAAGTTGGTGAAAAAGTGAAATTAAACGACTTTGAGAAGATGGTTTATAACGGATTGATGAAGTGTGAGAATCTTGAAGATTGTAAAATTATTTTAAAAGAATCTATAAAAGCCCTAAATGAATTAAAAGATGATGACAATGCCAAACCTTACTATCTAAATACTTTATCAAATATCTCAGCTATGCTTCAGATGTTGAATCACTCTTTATCAGTTGAGCAGTTTAAGGATGAACTGGCCAAAGTGGCAAAATAGAGACCATAAATAAAATATTATGTTCAGACAAAAATAGGCTATATATTCTTTGAAGTTAATAAATCTTGTTTTCTTTAAAGCCCATAAAATTTATATAGATTGGTATAACTAAATTACTATAGAGTCAAATTGTAAAGTGAGAAAAATGGATGGACAAGGCGGAAGTTTCACATTGTGGGAAGAATTCTATAATGCTTCTATTAGTTTACTAAAGATGGATAGATATAGTGAAGCAAAAAGACTTGCAAAAAAATCCCTTAATGAAGCAATAGATATTTATGGAAAGTTCCATTCAAGCTCCGGAATGAGCCTTTTTTTATTGGGACTCATATCTCAATATCAAGCAGAATACAGGGAAGCAGAAGAGCATTATGAAAAAGCATTGTCTATATTTGAAAAAATATTTCCGCCTAATGACAATGTTTTGTTAAGTGTTTTGCAAAATCTTGCTTTTGTTTATCAGTCTCAAGGCAAATATCCAGAAGCAGAGCAACTTTATAAAAAAGTATTAAAAATAAAAGAAAATGAACATGGAAAGGAAAATCCTGAAATTATTTCAATACTCTGCTCTCTTGCCAATCTATTAAAGGAAATGAAAAAATTTGAAGAGGCCGAAAGCCTCTACACCAGAGGACTTCAAATACTTATACACCAATATGGTCCTGACCACCCTCAAATAGGAGACATTTACGTCAATCTCCATAAGATATATTCAATATTAAATAAACGAGAAGAGGACAAACAGCTTTATAACTTTTTGAAAAAGCACTCTGACTACTTCTAAAATGCTTTTGGATAGACTTATATAAGTTTTAAAAAAAACTATATATGGCCGAAATTTGTTATAGGCCCATCGGGTTAGTCCATTCAAAATTTAAGGATAATAATAAAGTTCCCATTCAATCAATTTTTTCTAAGGATGAAGGCGTAATAGAGATATATCCTGAATTTTTAGAAGGACTAAAAGATCTTGATGGATTTTCACATATTTATTTGATTTATCATTTTCACCTCTCAAAAGGATTTTCACTAAAAGTTACTCCTTTTCTCAATAATGCAGAAAAAGGTGTATTCTCTACAAGAGCTCCAAAAAGACCAAATAACATTGGGCTTTCAATACTTAAGATAAAAAAAATAGAAGACAATAGAATATATGTCTTGGATATAGATGTTATTGATAAAACTCCTGTATTAGATATAAAACCATATGTATCTCTCTTTGATAATAGATCTGATGCTAAAGATGGTTGGTTTTCCGATAAAAACACTACTCAAAAGAGTTATCTATCTGACAATAGATTTTTGGATTAGCTGTTGAAATGTTTATAAAAGGTTTTGAATTTAGTTTAAGGGAATTAGCCGGATCAATGGGCGACCTAGGAACTTTGTTGCCTCTATCAATAGGTTTAATCATGGTTAATGGTTTAGATCCTGCCGGATTCCTTGTTATTTTTGGAATTGTAAATATTTTCTTAGGATTGATTTATAAACTTCCTATGCCTTTACAGCCAAAAAAAGCTGTTGCAACTGTTGCCATCGCTCAAGGATGGGCACCTTCTCTTATTTACTCTACTGGATTTGGTTTAGGTATTTTGTGGATAGCTCTTTACTTTACAAACTTAATCCAAGTTATTGTAAGGTATACTCCTAAAGCCGTAACAAGAGGAATTATTTTAGCTATAGGATTTAGTTTATTTCTAACAGGTTTTGAATATTTCAGAACAGATATTTTTATTGGTATCTTATCTATTTTAATCATAATAATATTTAGAAAAAGCAGTAAATTTCCCGCAGCCATAGCATTGATGATAATGGCTATTTTTTTGATGGCTTTAAACGACGAACTAAGGGGAATAATTGAAATAGGATTTACACTTCCACCACTTACCACTATTTCATTCACAGATTTATATAGAGGAATGCTTTTAGTGGGGTTTGCTCAGGTTCCTCTCACTTTGACAAATGCAGTCATAGCGGTTACTGCACTAATAAAGGAATATTTTCCAGAAAAGCCCATATCAGAAAAAAAGATATTGATTAACACAGGTATTATCAATATTGTGGCCCCTTTTTTTGGAGGATTCCCAATGTGTCACGGAGCAGGGGGCCTAGCAGGCCAATATAACTTTGGTGCTAGGACTGGAGGTGCAAATATTATGGAAGGTGCGATTGAAATTAACTTAGGATTGTTTTTATCAAAGTCTATATTAAATCTATTTTCAGTTTTCCCTATGAGTATACTAGGAGCAATGCTTTTTTATGTATCTTATGAACTAGTTAAATTAGCTCAAGATATTAAATCAAGACATGAAATAGTAATAATGCTTATTACTGCAGTTATTTCTGTAATATCGAATATGGCTATCGGATTTACAGTTGGGATTATAATATTTTATCTCTTTAAAAACTTGAAAGCGCAATCAAATTAGGATATACTTTTAAATATTCAATAATATATACTGCTTATGGTCACTTTAGATGATGCATTGCATATTATAACTACGGACGATGAAAAAGCTAAGATTGTCGCCATGGAGTTGGCAAATGACAACGGTAGAAGAATAATTGACTCCTTGTTTATTGAGCATCAGTCTGCTAGCGATTTAGCAAATAAGCTGAACATTCCAATGCCCACAGTAATGTTTCATATAGAACGGCTAATGGAAATAGGACTTATAGATGTAGTTGATACAAAACTATCAAGAAAGTTTAAGGATATTAAATATTATGGGCCTAAAAAAACTGCCATACTTATAGTTCCATCTCAAAGGGAAGAAACTGTAAGGAGTTTATCTGCAACTCTTAAGGCTTCACAGATAACTGTGCCAACAGCCTTTTTAGTAATGTTCTTTGTGGCTATTTTGGGAATAGGGTTTAGCGTGCCGGGTATTTTTCAAACTTTTTATTCAGATCAACCTTCAATAATGGCTGATGGTATAATGGACAATGAAATAGGAATAGCTCTTGAAGAAGAACCTAGTCAAAATCCATTTATACCTTTATTCTATACTTTAATTGGAGGCGCAACTTCACTCCTGATAATACTTATCTTACTAAAGTTAAAAGGTAGATGATTTGAAGATAGGCATAATCTCTAGAAGAGATAGAGAAAAGGCATTAGATATTGCTAAACAGATATCAGAATATTTAAATAATAAATACGAAGTCTATTTTGATGAAACTCTTAAAGACTATTTTCCCAATAAAAACTATTCAAAAAAAATTGGAGATGTGGATTTATTAATTTCAGTTGGTGGCGACGGAACTATTCTAAAGTCTGTTAAAAGATATCTTAATACTCCAATATTAGGAGTTAATGTTGGCACTGTTGGTTATTTAAACGAGATACTTCCTGAAGAAATTAATTTAATACCTGATATAATTGAAAATCACACTATCGAAGAACGTAGTATGATTTCTTGTAAAATAGGCAATAAGATTTTAGAGGCTTTAAACGATATCGTTATAAGAACGGAAGCTGCCACAAGAGTGTCTCAAGTCAAAGTAGAAATTTCCGACAAAGAGCAAATTGTTTCAGGAGATGGGGTTATTATAACAACTCCAACAGGCTCAACAGCCTACTCTTTTTCTGCTGGAGGTCCAGTTATAAAATCTAATTCTCAAGAATTTGGAATTACACCAATATGTCCTCTTTATAGAAAAGCAAGTCCTATGGTTTACCCTGATAATGAGACTGTAATTGTAACGGCATTGGATAGGCCATGTGCTATCGTTGCAGATGGTTTTCCCGAAGGAACCATGAAAGCCGGAGATAAACTAGAAGTTAAAAAAAGTCATTTAAAAGCTCGATTTGTCAAGAAGTGATTTGTTGAACTTAGTAGTCGATTCTTCTGCAATAATAGGTGGATTCCTTCCAGAGGAAGATAATTATTTTACTGTATCTGAAGTAATAGATGAAATTGGGGATGAGTCATCCAAAGAAAGATTACTTTATTTTTTAAATTCTGGAAAGATTCTTATAAAAACCCCAATAGAAAAAACTCTAAAAGAAGTTACTAAAAGATCTGAGATTACAGGCGACACTCTTTCCATTACAGATTTAAAATTAATTTCACTCGCTCTTGATCTAGATTCTGTAATTATTACTGAAGATTATGGGATACAGAATGTAGCTTCTACTTTAGGAATACGATGTAAATCCATTAGAGAGTCTGGGATAAAGAAAACCATAAATTGGGAATACTACTGTATGGGTTGTAAAAAAATCTACTCAAAAAATAAAAAAGTCTGTCAAGATTGTGGCAGTAAAATAAAAAGGCGACCTAGATATACATAATATTGAGTATTATATTTATTATTTTTAACTACAATAATGATTAAATCTATATTTAATAAACGTGTTTTATTTCTGTGTAATTAATACTACACAAACAGAAGAAGACTATCTAAAAGCTATTCAAGCATTACAGAAGATTAACAAATAACATTAACTAAAGATGTTGCCAAAATATTAGACGCAAGACATCAAACAACTGTAGAAATTATAACAAACTTTAATTAAAGTTACCAATGAGCAGGTTATCCAATTTAGATATTCTTAAATCAGAAGATCAATAGAACCTTGGAAAACAAAATATAAGGTCCTTCTAAAATGAAATATTTTTAAATAAAGTGAAACAATCTTCTAAAAATAAATAAGTTATATAAAAGTAATTGCAGTATCAATATTATGATATCTCTTGGAATAGAGGGTACAGCTCATACGCTTGGAGTTGGGATAGTTTCTGAAGAAAATGTTCTCTCAAATATTACCGATTCTTATTGCTCAGATGGAGGAATTCATCCTCGAGAGGCAGCAGATCATCATGCAAGTGTAATAGGAAAAATAATGGAGAATTCCTTATCTGAAGCAGGTATAAAAAAAGAAGATATCGATTTAATATCCTTTTCAATGGGCCCTGGTCTTGGGCCATGTCTAAGAATTGTAGCAAGTGCTGCAAGATCACTTTCTATTAATCTCAATATACCCATAATTGGCGTTAATCATTGTGTAGCTCATATTGAGATCGGGAGATTTATTACTGGTGCAAAAGATCCAGTTACTCTTTATGTTTCTGGAGGGAATACTCAAATATTAGCCTATGCAGAGAAGAAATATAGGGTATTTGGAGAAACTTTAGATATTGGTATAGGCAATATGCAGGATACTTTCGGTAGAGAACTTGAGATAGGTTTTCCCTGTGGCAAAGAAATAGATCTACTTGCTAACAAAGGACAAAATTATCTAGAATTACCTTACTCTATAAAAGGAATGGATTTTTCTTTTTCTGGTCTTTTAACAGAATCAATTAAAAAACTAAAAACCAATAGGCAAGAAGATGTTACATTTTCAATTATGGAAACTGCTTATTCTTTGGTAGTTGAAGCATCAGAACGAGCTATGTCTCACACTGAAAAAAATGAGCTATTATTGACCGGCGGGGTTGCATCTTCAAAAAGATTAAAAGATATGTGCAGTTTGATGTGTTTAGAAAGAGACGCTGCTTTTTTTATTCCCCCTCCCTCTTTGTGTCGTGATAATGGAGCTATGATTGCATATCAAGGGCTATTGGAATACACAAATGGAAGAAGAATGAAAATTGAAGAAACTGTAATAAAACAAAAGTGGAGGACAGATGAGGTGGAAGTAAATTGGATATAAATGCTCTTAGAAAGGCCGTTAAATATATTCAACAAGGAGGGATTTTAGTATATCCTACAGACACTTGCTATGGGCTAGGCTGTGATGCAACTAATCCCAAAGCCATTGAAAAGATATATAGAATAAAGGAGAGAGAAAAAAATAAACCTCTTCCATTAATAGCCTCTTCAATTGAAATGATAGAAAAATATGTGTTTTTAGAAGAAAAAGCGATTAAACTATTCTTAGCTTTTCCAGGAATATCTGTTTCTCTTAGAAAAAAAGGAAACGCAATACCAGATACTGTAAATAGGGAAAAAATTGCCTTTAGAATACCTTCAAACGAAGTTTCAAGAAAATTATCCGAAATGTCAAATAAGCCTTTGGTTTCTACCAGTGCAAATAGATCGGGTGATGAACCTCCTTATTCAATAGAGGAGGTAAAAATTAGTCTTAAAAATTTTATAAAAGACATTGACTTCTTCTTAGATGGTGGCGTTCTTGATAAAAATCCTCCTTCAACCATAATTGACTTAGTTGATGGAAAAATAGAAAGAATAGGTAGTATAAAAGAAAAACAGATAAGGGATTTACTGGAGGGGCATCTTTGATTATAAAAAAAGGTGCTGAAGCTGATATATATCTTGAAGAATTCCATAAAGTTTTTGGTTTTGAGTTTTATAATGAAAAAGTAATAATTAAAAAAAGAATAAAGAAGGGATATAGGATAAGTCAAATTGATGATGCAATAAGAGGATTTAGAACTTCAAAGGAAGCAAAGTTAATTAATAAAGCGAAAATTTTTGGGGTTAATTCACCGGCGCTATATCATGTTGATTTGAATCAAAAAAGCATTATAATGGAGTTTATAGAGGGGGTCCAATTAAAAGAATTTTTTTCATCAAAAGGATTGGATAAAAAGATAGGGTTAGATATAGGAAAATCTATTGGATTTCTTCACAAAGGTGGGATAATTCACGGAGATCTTACCACATCAAATATGATTTTAAGTGAAAATAAAATATATTTCATAGATTTTGGGCTTTCTGAAGAGTCTGAAGAGATAGAAAAACAAGGAATTGATATACATCTATTAAAACAGGCATTAGAAAGTACTCATTACGATATATCTAAGGACTTATATAAAACAATAATTCAAGGATACTCAAAAGTTATCGGAAATAAAAAAAAAGACGAAGTTCTTAAAAGAATAGAACTAATAGAAAAGAGAGGAAGATATAGAAAAAGAGATTAGATTTTTTCCAATTCACTTAAAACTTCCCAGAGAATAGTCCTTGTATGCATAGGCATATTTGGATCGTTTGAAATCTCATCAAGCAATTCAACTGCAGCATGTGCTCTTGACTGAGCAGGCTCAGAAGTGTCAAGGAGTCTATCTGCTGCTTCCTTGGCAGCTCTTCTTATATTTCGCGGAACGCTGTTATCTTCACTCACAAATTCATTTAAGTAGTCAACTATACCTTTGATATTTTCTTCAGGCATTACATCACCTCTTTCTTATAACCTATGAATATTTAATTACTTTAAAACCTTTATCTTTGGTGTGTTTAACTTATTATGGTAAAATATGTTAAAAGTATAGAAATTATGCCAAAAATAGCTCCGATTCCCCAAATTACAAAAACTAGAGTTTTTTCTTTTAACTTTAAATGAGATGTAAGTAAGTTTGCTATAGATACATATTTAGGCGGATGTAGAAAGCCTTCACTATCAACTCTCGTTGGTCCAATTTTTTTTCCTCCAAATTTTCTAATAGATTTAAACAAAAATTCTAATATCTGAGGGAATAGGATTAAAGCTCCAATTATCTCTATATTTTTTATTATAGAAAATGATGCTATCGTTGCACCTATCAATAAAGTTCCAGCGTCTCCAGGAAATATTTTAGCAGGATATTTATTATAGACTAAAAAAGCAATCAAGGAAAAGGTAAAGGTGACCATATAAAAAAATGTTTTTACATCTCCAAGAATTAATATACAAATTGAAAGCGATAATGTAGATATTACTCCTAATCCTACTTCTTCCCCATTAAAACCTGCAAGTAAGTTTGTAAGATTTGACGCTGCAGTCATACCTATCGGCACAACAAGAAAGTAAAGGATTCCCAGTTCTATTTTAAATAAAATTAGATTTAGGGAGGTATTACTGATGAAAAATATCAAAGGTATTCCTCCTAAGAGGCACAAAATTAGTTTCAATTTTTGAGAAATATTGTAAAGATCGTCTATCAGACCGATTAAACCTATAATAATAATTGGAAGTGTAAACATTAGTATAGATATATCTCTAACTAATAGATAATAAAGACTAAAAATTGGAACAGTTCCTATTAAAAGTGCTATGCCTCCAGCTTCAGGAACTTCATATTTTTTTAGTTTATGAAGATCAACACCAACTATTTTATGTTTTTTATTAAATTTGCCTATTAAAGGAGTAACTATGAATGTAACTATAAAGGAAAAAATTGGCAACAATACTAAAATCATGAACTAAGTGTTATATAGTTGTTCTTAAATATTGCTATTATGGGTAATAGAGAACTTTCCTGTTACAATCTTTTCTTGTTTGATATGGACGGAACTTTAGTCAAGTTTAAATTAGATTTTGATGATTTAAAAAGAACAACAAGAAAAATATTGGAAGAAAAAGGGATATATATAGAATTTAAAGGATCTCTAATTGAAACAATGAAAGAGCTGAAATCATTGTTTCTTGACGAAGGAGATTATAATAATTTTGTTGAAAATATTAAAAATATTATGATCCAGCACGAGATTGAAGCATCAGAAAAAGCTGAAGCTTTTTCTCGTTCTAAGGA
The DNA here is from genome assembly GCA_003558335.1 of Candidatus Methanofastidiosia archaeon. Classification (GTDB taxonomy): domain Archaea; phylum Methanobacteriota_B; class Thermococci; order Methanofastidiosales; family Methanofastidiosaceae; genus Methanofastidiosum. The sequence continues at coordinate 9,685 of PWMA01000002.1, forward strand.
ACTATTAGACATCTTAAAGTCAAAAGGCAAAAATATTGGCGTTGTCACCAGGAATAATAAGATTGCCTCAATTAAAACTCTAGAAACTTCTGGATTAATCGAATACATCGATGTTTTAATAACAAGGGACGATGTTGAAAAAGTTAAACCTGATCCCCATCATGTAGAAGTAGCCATCAAATTTTTGAATAAAAAGGCAGAAGAAACTGTTGTCATTGGAGACCATAAATATGATATTATTTCTGGCAAAAAGGCTGGATGTTTTACCATAGGGGTTTTGTCTGAAATATCTTCGGAAGAGTTTGTTAATGAAGCAGACCTTTTAATTTCCTCAGTTGAAGAAATATTATCGTTTTTATAGGGCTATAGACAATAAAGTTTTTAAACAGCAATTTAATCGTTTCGTATATATCCAAAGAAAGGAGGGGCACAATGGAATACAAAGTTATTGTTTCTTACCAAGATGGTAAAACTATACAGAAAGAAGTAAAGGACAAACAGGCTGAGTCTCTCTTTGGTTTAAAAGTTGGGGAAGAGTTCAACGGTGAAACAATAGGACTTTCTGGACATACTCTAAAAATCACAGGTGGATCTGACAAAGATGGCTTTCCAATGAGAAAAGACCTTGATGGAAGTAGAAGAGTTAAACTCCTACTAACTAAAAGTGTTGGATTTAGGCCTGTGCAAAAAGGGGATAGACGGAAAAAGAGAGTTAGAGGCAATACAATAAATGAAGATATAGCCCAAATTAATACCAAAGTAATAAAACCTAAAAAATATGAAGCGCCTGAGGAAGAAAAGACTGAAGAAGAATCGGAAGAATCAAAATCATAAAGGAGATATTACTAATCTTAAAGGAGTTATATAGTTGGGACAAGCTGAATTAAATATAGGCCTTGTAGGGCATGTCGACCATGGCAAAACAACATTGACAAGAGCTCTATCTGGGGTTTGGACAGACAAACATAGCGAAGAGCTTAGAAGAGGTATTACAATTAGACTAGGATATGCCGATATCGAGTTTAGAAAATGTGAATCCTGTGATGGAGTTGAGGCCTATACTACTGAAAACGCTTGTCCTAAATGTGGTGAAGAATCCAAAATCTTAAGGAAAGTTTCCTTTGTTGATGCACCTGGACATGAAACTCTAATGGCAACTATGCTCTCTGGAGCAGCAATCATGGACGGGGCAATATTAGTTATAGCTGCAAACGAAGATTGTCCACAACCACAGACAAGAGAGCATCTGATGGCACTCAATATTGTTGGAATTAAAAATATAGTTATAGCCCAGAATAAAATAGAAGTTGTATCAAAGGAAAAGGCAATCGAAAATTATAATCAGATAAAGAGTTTTATTAAAGGAACTGTAGCAGAAAATGCTCCTATTATTCCGATATCAGCTCAACACAAAGTTAATATCGACTATCTAATAAAAACAATTGAAGATGTAATTAAGACTCCAAAAAGAGATCCAAACAAACCCCCAATAATGTATATTGCAAGATCTTTCGATACAAATAGGCCAGGATTCCATCCAGAAGATCTAAAAGGTGGAGTCATAGGCGGATCTCTTATACAGGGAAAATTAAAACTCGGAGATACTGTAGAGATAAGGCCAGGATTTGAAAAAATAGAACAAAATAAAAAGTTCTTTAAGCCAATCAAAACTGAAATATCAACTTTAAATGTAAGCAATGAAGCTGTAGAAGAAGCATTGCCTGGGGGACTCCTTGGAGTTGGAACTATACTTGATCCTGCAGTTACAAAGTCAGACACATTAGCAGGAAGCATTCTGGGACATCCTGGAGACTTGCCTAATATTTGGGATACTTTAACTCTTGAAATCTCTCTACTCGATAGGGTAGTAGGTACAGAAGAGGAAATTGAAGTTGAACCTATAAGGCCCAAAGAAATGCTTCTATTGAATGTCGGAACAGCTAAAACTATAGGAACAACAACTAAGGTTGGAAAAGTTACAGAATTAATATTAAAACGTCCTGTTTGTTCTTTAGTTGGCGAAAGAGTAGCCATAAGCAGAAGGGTCGGGGCCAGATGGAGACTAATAGGCTACGGAATAATAAAATAATTGTAATTTTAGATACAAATTTTCTTCTTCTTCCAGGTAGATTTAATCTTAGAATAGAGTCAATTGAAGACATTGTCCACAAAAAATTTGAAATAGTTGTACCCAAAAATGTTATTCTTGAATTAAAAAATATTGAACTTACCGGATCGGATAAAACTTCAAAAGAAATTGCATTAAAAATTTCAGAGAGATATAAAAAAATTGATTTAGAGGGACCTGTAGATAAATCAATTTTAGAATATGCAAAAAATAATAAATGCATTGTTGCAACAAATGATATGAAATTAAAGTCCGAGCTAAGAAAAATTCAAGTTCCAGTAATATTCATGAAAAAGGGATTAAGACTTGGAATTGAAGGTTATATTGAATAAATTAATTTTTTGATAACTTCTATATTGGCTTCTACTGGTTTAGATGTGTCTACAACAATTACATCGTCTTGAAATTCTTCAAATATTTTTTTCATCTTAAGATAAACGTTATAGTCTGCATCGCTATATTTGTCTTTTCGCATATTGAGTCTTTCCTTAAGAAGTTCTTCAGGCGTGCTACAATAAACAAAAAAAACACTATTTGAAAGTGACCTTCCAACATCTTTTGCATTTTCCCTTAATTCTATTGAGTAAAAAGTACCATCAAGGATAACATTTTTTCCTCTGCTCAAATAACTTCTAGCCTGTAAAAATAGTTCATTGTATACAATTTTTTTATCCATTTCGTTATAAATTGGTTTTTTAAATATCATTTTCCTAATTTTGTCAGTAGAAAAAACAATAGCATCTAATTCTTCTGCAAGCGCCTCTGCAATTGTAGTTTTACCTGTACCCGGAAGGCCCGTAATTACAATGAGCATATTATTTCCAATAAGGTAAGTTTTAAATATATTACCCAAAATATTGGATGAGGGATAATTTGGTAGATAGATTTACAAAACCGCCATTTAAGAAGTCACGGATAGTTGATATACCAAATGAAAAATACGTAAGCGTTGTAGGGGCAATAATAAAAAAGAGCGGTAGTGATATTCTTTTAGACGATGGCACAGGACAAATTGAAGTAGTTTTCAACGAAGACATCAACTATAAAGAAGGAGACATTGTTAGAATATTCGGTGTTGTCATTTCTGGCTCTTTAAAAGGAGAATTAATACAAGATATGTCAGAACTTGATATAAAACTCTATAGAGAAAGCTTTGACAAAATTAAAGATCTTTATTATATTTGAATATTCCATTAAATTTATATAAATATACTAAAACTAAGGATTAAGTTATAAGGTGAGCTAATGTTTGAAGCCGTTTTAAGTGCAGAAACCTGGAGAAAATGCGTCACAGCTATTGGTAGTCTTGTAGAAGAAGTTCCTTTGAAGATTACCTCTGAAGGAATTGAGTTAAGGGCTATGGATCCATCTCATGTGAGCATGATAGATTTTAAAATGGGCAAAGAAGTATTTGCAGAGTTTAAAACTGATAAAGAAGCGATTATAGGTATCGATATTGAAGATATGTCTAAATTTATAAATAGAAGTCGAAATGATGACATTCTTGTTTTAAAATATGATGAAGAAAAAAATAAGATACTCATGGTGCTAAAAGGTACATCTACTAGGAGGTTTGGCTGTCAACTTATAGATGTTACAGAGCAATCTAATCTTAAGATGCCTGCGCTAAATACAACTTCAAAGGTAAAATTAAATTCTCAGGCTTTTAGGGAAGGATTAAAAGATGCAAATATTGTTTCAGACCATGTTTCGCTAAAAGCAGACGATGCATTTTATATGATTGCTGAAGGGGATACGGGCGATATAGAAGTAAAACTTGAAAAAGGTGATCCTGATCTTAATGAAATCCTTGTATCTGCAGCAGCTTCTTCTACATTTAATTTGAGTTATTTAACAGATATGTCAAAATCTATGCCTGGAGAAATGTCCATAGAGTTAGGAAATGACATGCCTGTCAAAATTGAATTTGAAATAGAAGGCGCTTCATTTGTCTTTATATTGGCCCCTAGAGTCGAAAGATGAGAAATATTATGGGAAAACATAATGAAAAACCTATTGATATTTTCATAAAAGAGTGCATGAAAAAAGGTATTCTAGGATATGAAGAAAATGACAAAAAGAATATTTTAGAATTATTAAATCAAACTTTTGATGAGAACTCACTTGAAAACAAAATAAAAAAAGCTAAAAGCGAATACATTAAAAATCATTTTGAAAATTTTTATAAAAAAGAATTTATATCGATAGTTGAAAAAACTCTTAAAGGTAACAATTTGAATAGTGAGCATTCAAAAAGCATTCAAACTCTCATTAATAATTATAGAACCGGTGTACTTGAGTCAAATATAGTCTCCAATGAAAGAAGGGAAAAGGTTTTTAAGGAGGTAAAGCTCTCACAAGATGTACCAGAGTTCATAGGAGAAGATATGAGATCATATGGACCGTATAAAAAAGGGGAGATAGTTTCAATTCCCTTGAGAAATGCAGAGATACTTATAAGAGAGAAATTTGCTGAGAGATAGTCGAGAGTGATTCTTATGAAAATGCCAAAAAAGATGAATACCTATTGCCCGACCTGTAGAAAGCATACGTCGCATAAGGTTGAAACTGTTAAGAAGCGGAAAAGAGGAGAGCTTAGCGCTGGTCAGAGAAGATATAGGAGAAAAATTAAGGGTTACAGAGGTTTTCCCAGATCCTCAGTTAGTGGTGGAAAAACTGTAAATAAACTTGATTTAAGATACAGATGCGAATTATGTAAAAAAGCCACTACAAGAAAAGGCTTCAGAATTAAAAAATTAGAGTTCGTGGAGGCATAATATGAAAAAACTTGTTTCAAAGTTTTTGAGAGTAAAATGTACCGATTGTTCCAGTGAACAGATAGTATTCAATAGACCTGCTATCAAAGTAAAATGCCTTACCTGTGGGAAATCCCTTGTTGAGTCCAAAGGCGGAACAGGTAAAATTAACGCTGAAATACTAGAAGTATTGGAGTGATTATTTAATGCTTGAAAAACAATACCCTGAAGAAGGAGAACTTGTCATGTGTTCCGTTAAGGAAGTATTTCCTTACGGTGCTTTTGTAGTTCTTGATCAGTATAACAAAGAGGGTATGATACATATAAAAGAAATTTCTTCAAGTTGGGTAAAAAATATTAGAAATCATGTTAGAGAGGGACAAAAAATAGTCTGTAAAGTTCTAAAAGTTGATGAGTCAAAAAATCATATAGATTTATCTCTCAGGAGAGTTACAAGCCAACAGAAGAAAACAAAAGTTCAAGAGTTTAAGAGAGAGAAAAAAGGTGAAAAATTACTAGAGCTATACGCCACAAATATAGGAGAAGATTATAAAGATATTATTCATAGTATAGGAGTTCCTCTTGCCAACAAATATGGAGAGTTATATGTAGCTTTTGAAGAAGCTTCAACCAAAGGCAAGGGCGTTTTACAAGGAGTAATAGATGATAAATATGTTGATGAGCTTTATGAAATTATAAAAACTAATGTCGAAACTCCTTTAGTTTCCATCACTGGCCACGTAATTCTGGAATGTTTTTCAGGAAATGGAGTGCATATAGTAAAAGAAGCTTTAATCAATTCAAGGGAAAAATATAAGGATAAAGTAGAAAACGTGGAAATAAGGAATGAAGGATCTCCTAAATACTCTATCAATATTGTTGCTGAAGAATATAAAATAGCAGAATCTGTTTTAAGAGAGATTGCAGATATGGCAATTTCCCATGTACAGAGTAACGATGGTAAAGGATCCTTTAAGAGATCATAGTATGAAGATGAAAATCTGTCCTAGATGTAAGGAGTACACTCTAAAGGACTCCTGTCCTTTGTGCAATATCCTTGCTGTAAATCCGCATCCTCCCAAGTATTCACCAGAGGATAGATACGGTAAATATAGGAGATTAATGAAAAAAGAGAGTGAATTTGTATGAAAGAAACTTATATTGTTGAAGAAATAAAAGATATAAATCTTAAAAATCCTATTTTTATAGAGGGCCTACCAGGAATAGGGCTTGTTGGAAAACTAGCTGCTGATCATCTTATTCAAGAACTAGAGGCTGTTAAATTTGCCGAGTTATATTCCCCTAGATTCCCACATCAAGCTTTAGTTGAAAAAGATTCAACAATGAGGTTGATGAAGAATGAGTTCTATTATTATAACGGAGGGAAAAAAGACTTGCTGTTTTTATCAGGAGATACACAACCTCCACCAACTGACGCTTATGGGCATTATGAGATATCCACAGTTATTTTAGATTTTCTTGAGAAGTTCGGCGTTGAAGAAATGTTTACCTTGGGCGGGTATTCTACAGGAGGTTACCCCGTAAAAGAACCAAAAATCTTAGGCGCTGGATCCGATGCTGAAACAATTGAAAAGTACAAAAACAAAAATATTATCTTTAGAGAGGACCCAGGATCTGCAATAGTCGGAGCATCAGGACTCCTTATTGTAATGGGCAAACTCAGAAATATGAGGGGATTATGCCTTTTGGGAGAATCTCCTGGTTATATAATTGATGCCAAGGCCTCAAAAGCTATTCTACAAGTATTGATCGACATATTGGAAATTGACGTTGATATGGAGGAGCTAGATAAAAGAGCCGAAGAAACTGAAAAAGCTCTTTCAAAGATTCAAGAAATGCAGAAAAATATGACTGAATATCAGACTTTACCTCCTGGAACAGAAGAAACAGGATATATACGGTAATTATTTTTTATTTATTTTTTTACACATTAAAAATACTATTCTACTTATCAAAGAAATTAAACTGACCAATACAATTGCTACAAAAATTAGATTAGAATTACTTTTATCCGATAACAAAGTTAAACCTATTGTAAAAAATAAAAATATGCCATAATATTTTCCAATAAGATCATATAAAGGTTCTTTTTTACCAGAAGTCAATATAAATTGAGCAAACATTAATACCAATAGAAACAATAAAATAGAAGGATAAATTCCTTTTAAAACGAATCCAGAAAATCCAAAAAAAGCGAAAATAAAGTCCGATACAGGATCAAGATACGGATTAAAATTGGGACGAGATCCAATTAACCTTATTAAATATCCGTCTATGTAATCTGTGAATATAACAACAAAAACAATAATAATTGCCAGAACAGTATAATCTTTAATAACTAGATAGAAAAAAATAGGAGAAAGTAAAATCCTTAATATAACGATTAAAGAAACTATGTCCAACTTATAAATAATATTTGAATCCATTAACTTCAACTTATGTCTAAATTAACTGCAGAATTGTAGGCTATTTCTAAAGGATCACTTGTCTCATATATTTCTTCATTAGGTGCTGAAGACCAAAGTATAAGAACTTCAATTATAGATCCATTCGCCACCTCTATTAAATCTTTCATCTCTTCTATAGATTCATCTGTGCTTCCTGCACCGGTTAACAAAACTACAACTTTTTTATCATTAAAATCTCCAACTCTTTTGATATAATCTTCAATTGGTTTTGCTGGTGAAAATCCATAGGTTGGTGAGCCCAAGACTATCAAGTCATATCTATCTATTTCAGTTGTCGTCTTCGAACTAGGGGTTGTCATATCAACAATATAATCCTTTTCAACTAGTCCATTAACAAAGGATCTTGTTACATTTTTTTGAAAATTTGAAATTCCAGGGTGATATACTACTAGAATTTTTCCGGTTACCCCTCCTGGATTTATAGTTTCAATGTCTGTGACCTTTTCTATTTGAGGAAATATTAAAAAAAATGTAAAAGTTAGTATACTCACAATAGTTAAGGCAAAAAATATTCTTAAAGTTTTCTTTTTTTTAATCATATTAATCAATAGTCAAATATTTCAAATGTTTATTTGGCTTTCTCTCGCATCAAATGATTAATTATTTTTTCATAAATATCTGGGTAAGATTTATCTTCTCCCCCGTCTAGAGAAGGATTATCGTTTACTTCAATTACATATATGCCATTTTGACCTTCCTTTATGTCAACTCCATATAATCCATTTCCAATAGAATTTGCAGCTTTTATCCCGAGATTTATAACTTCTTCAGGAACTTGATCTTTTGGGATACTTTCAACATCACAATATACTAAATGTCCATCTACAGAGTCTTGAATTTTAAAAGTTTTATTGGGAATTATATATTTACAGGCATATAAAAATTCTCCATTAAGTACACCAATTCTCCAATCAAATTCACTTTCAATATATTCTTGAACTACAAACCAATCTGACAACTTTATAAATCTTCTTGAAACTTTTATGAACTCTTCTTTTGTATAGACTCTTTCTACTCTTGCTGAAAATGAAGTCGATGGTTCTTTTAGAATAATGGGTCGATGAAAAATTTTGAATACTTTTTCAAGATTTTCTAAGGTCACTTCTCCCTTTTTCATGAAAATAGTTTTAGGCATTGGGACTTCCTTTTTCATAAGGTGAAAATACATATTTATTTTATCTGAGCATACCCTTATAGACTCTGAATCATCTATTACAGGAACCCCATTTAACTCTGCGATTCTTGCAGCAGCATAGCTTATGTTCATCGAATCTGTCCTAGATCTAATGAAAAGAGCGTCAAGTCCTGATATCTTTTTTATTTCTTTTGGAAATACAAAATATGCATCATGCTCTAAATTTTCTGCTTCTTCTCTAAACTTAATTAGAGAGGCAAGTTGGACCGTACTACTTAAAGTTTGCCTATCTACAAAAATTCCTAATTTTCCCATTTTTCATCCCGATTTTGGCCATAGCTTTGAATACTCCCTCTTCCTCACTAGACACCCTTGAAAAATCGATTGGTGATATGGAGGAAAGATAGTATTTTTCTTCACAATAAACGAGTATTATTTTTGCAACTGGTATTTCAAATACTTCATATATTTTTTTTAAAATTGCAGATACTTCAGGATTTTCTGTGTCATTCTTTCCAAAAAGTGTTGTAAAAGTTTTTATTTCATAATTTGAAGGAATTTTTTGGAAACAAAAAGGATATTTGCCACTATGAGTTACCTTTTTTACAGCAACTTTTGAAAAATTTAAATCTTCTACAACTTCAAATTTCGATGAATCAGAGTAATAGTTTATTCCATATATTATTGATGGCAAAGGACATTGAGAATCCGATACTCCCCATTCTAAAACAGGTATTCCAGCAATTTTAGCCATTGTCAAACATATTGGAACTACGTAGGCATCTAGAACTTTATTGCTGCTTGGTGTTATTTTATATCCGTTCTGATTTTCTCTTAAAACTATCTGGTAATATGGTTCTGTTTTGTAGTGATATTCACTACTTAAAATGAATAGATCGTTATCTGAATATATTTCAGATATTCCTTTATTTAATTTTTTACTCAATTTAGAACTATTGTCTATATTTTCCTCTAAAAAATCAAAGAATGGCAGAGCATAGTTTTCACTCTTTTTTATATCAAAACTATTTAATTCATCATCGTCTTCTGATTCCATAAAACAGCCAGCTTTTATTATTCTTTAAATCATCTCCGATTTAAATCATATTTATTCTAAGTCACCTTTTTTATACATTAAAAAGTTATTTCCTCTTTCAAAAAAGACGTCTAAAGTAGCTAAAGAATTGTTTGTTTCTTTTTCTAAGTGTTTTGATGATATTTCCATTCTACTTAAAAATATCTTCTGGATATTATTATTTAAAGTTTTCTATGACTTCATTAAAATCGAATAACATTTATAAAACTAGAAATCATAACCCAGACAATGGTATCTACAAAGATTAAGAAAAAAGGTAAAGAAAAAAAACCAAAAACTCCATATAAAAATTTTACAGTTTTTGCTTTGTTTTTAGGTATAATGTTTTTAATAGTGGGGATGTGGTTTTTAGGTTCTGGAGACTCTGCAGGAGCGCTTTTAAATGGTATAGCAGGTCTATGTTTCTTGATGGCTTCCTATGTCTTTTATAAAAAGAATAAAAAGGTGATTAAATTAGAAAATTAACAATACCTTATCTTGTTGTTGGAGCGATCATTTATATTCAAGGAATAAGGACATATTTAGAAGACGGAGATACTATCTTTATGATTATTTACACTTCTTTGGCCTGGGTGCTATTTCTTATGGCTTTTTATTCCTATAAAGACAAGAAAAAACCAAAACAGACAGATATGTTGGGTGAGTCTTTTGTCATTGGAGGCGATCAGTAATAAAATTTATCTAATTTATTGAAAATGAAAGTGAATACTTTTATATATAAATCAAATAAAGTTCGTTTTGTGGTATGATGAAACTCCGTTTAACTGTAGATTACCTTCTTAGCAGACAATTAGAAGAGGAAGGGGTTCATAAATTAAAAGATTATATTTCTAGAGAAAGTAAAGAAATTCTAACTAAAGGTGTTCCCAAAGACAAACTTTCTGAATTACCCAAAATAATTGAATTAAATATATCAAAAGATGTAATCACAGTTGAAATTGAGAGTGGAACTTTTGCAAGATCACATGCAGTTGCTCTAAGACTAAAAAATTTTTTATCCATGCATCTTGGAAAGGAGTTTAAGATTGGAATAAAAAAAGTTACTGGAATAACTTATACTTTAAACCTTGACCTTGAAAAAATACCAAAAGATCCCATTACTATTCCTTTTGTTGATAAAATATCAATTCAAGACAACAAAGCAATTTTAACTTTAAAAGATCTTGATGAAGAGTTTCTTACTAAAAATTATGTTGATCGTATAATTAATCTTTTTTATGATAAGGTTGAGGCTCAATTTTGGGGAGGAAAAGGCGAGCATTGGGAGATCATCTCAAAAAGTAAAGATATAGAGCCTTTAACTAATAAAGATCCTACTCTAGAGTTACTAGCTAAGGGCTGGCTAAAACAAGGTCCCAGTCAGGGGCAGTGGTTTTATCATGCCCCGGTTGCAGCCCTGCTTAGGACAATGGAAAAGATAGCAGTTCAAGAAATTTTAAATCCATTAGGTTTTACCGAAGTCATTGCACCTAAAATGGTGCCCTTTGAAATCTGGGAAAAAACCGGACATTTATCAGGAAGCGAGCCTGAAATTTATTATGTGTCTCCACCTATTTCTAGAGACGCATCTGTATGGGAAGAGGTAATCGATCTATACAAAATAACAAAAAAGGCATATGTTGACAAAATAAGGGAAAGAATGAGAAATCCAATAGGCGGGATGACATATGCACAGTGCCCTCCAATGTATTGGGCGTTTGAAGGCAAAACAATAGATGATTCAGAATTTCCCCTAAAGATGTATGACAAAAGTGGACCTTCTTACAGGTGGGAAGCAGGTGGAAGGCAGGGCATCGAAAGAGTAAATGAGTTCTGGAGAATAGAACCTTTGTTTATAGGATACCCAGATCAATTGATTGAAATTAAAGAGAAGATGATGGAAAGATATGCTTATGTCTTTGATAAGATATTTGAAATTGAATGGAGAACCGCTTGGGTTACTCCTTTCTATATGGCCCAATCAGGACAAATTGGAATTGAAAAGGAAACTGAAAGAATAAAGGGTACTGTAGATTATGAGTCTTGGATACCTTCAAGAGGAAGTAGAGAGGAAAGCGAATGGCTTGAGTTTCAAAATCTTTCCATAGTTGGAGATAAATATACCAAAGCATTTTCTATTAAATCTTCAAAGAATAAAGAGCTATGGTCTGGATGCTCTGGAATTGGCTTACAAAGATGGACAGTTTCTTTCTTGGCCCAAAAAGGAGTTGATCCTGAAAACTGGCCTAAAGAGTTTAAAAAATATTTGGGAGAGTTTCCAAAACATATTAAGTTTGTTTGATATTTATAATTTTCTCTTTTTTAAGATAAATTAAAAAAACATCTATTGCAGCAAATATTGATAGTATATAGAATGCGTAGTTCCAAGAAAAAATGTCAGCTATATATCCTCCAACTGTAGCCGCAAAAGACCCGAAGCCAAATATACAAAGAGAGCTAAATCCATAGAGAAGTCCGCGTATTTTTTTACTACCCATCGAAGCGGTAAGCATATTTTGACCAGGCTGCGCAGCAAAATAAGAAAATCCCATCATTATTGAAAACAATAAAAATAAGATGGGACTAGAGGTATTTGCAATAAGTGCAATGGATATTGCACAAATCAATGTGAACAAAAAAAGCGGTTTTTTGTAACCAAGTTTATCTGAAATTTTTCCGCCTATTATCTGACCAGGCATGCCCGAAACTATCAAAATCGTTGTAATTAGTCCTCCTACTATAACTTCAATTGATAAAACATCAACAGCAAATGTAGTCAAAAGTAATACCGTTCCGGTATAAAATAAGCCTCTAAATAACAGTATTAAAATATAAAGTATAAATTCTTTTGACAATAACCTTTTTGTCTCTTCTATGTAACTGTAATCAGATAACTCTCCTTTCAATAAGCCGTCTGTGACGCTTAAATCTTTAATAAAAAATCCTGTAAACAAGAGTATTAATATTGGCATCCCCCAAAATAGGTAGGGATATCTCCAACCAATAAAGACACCAACAACAGCTGCTATAACGGGAGAAGAAGCTTCACCCAAATTTCCAAGTAGGCCATTAAATCCCATAGCCTTTCCCATATTTTTTGGATAAATTCTTGATATTAGAGATAATCCCGCAGGGTGATACATTCCAGCCGCAACACCCATTATTAAAAGAGACATCCATAGCGCAAGTGCTCCTTCTGATAAATATACTCCAACTATTGATACGATAAATAAAATCAATCCTATCTGAATAACTTTTACTGATCCAATTCTGTCTGAGATTAAACCCGAAGGTAAAGCAAGTGCACCATACATTAGAAATAAAATAAATGCAAAAGAAGCTGTTTCTGTATTGGTAAGACCAAACTCTGATCTGATCAATGGTAAAAGTGGGGCAAGAATTAATGTCATCGCATGGGTAACGGTATGCGAAAATGAAGCAAAATACAGAACTTTCTTTTTAGAAATCATGTAATTAAAAAATAATTATTTTATCTTTTAATTTTTTTATTTGGATAATACTTTTCTTTTTTTATCTTTTTAAAATTAACTTTTTGAGCATATGCCCCGCTTCTCTTAACACTTCTCAAAAGATTTTTTATTCTTCTATTCATTATCTCACCCTTTCCTTAAAGCCTTTTGATTGCTTTATAAAACTTTTTACTGAAATTATCCTATATTTATAAATCTATTACTATATTATATCGGTAATTATCTTAAGACTTATAAATATTGTTTTTATTCACCTCTCTATGGAACGAGTTTCAGTTGTGATACCCTCATTTAATGTAGAGCAGAGCATATTAGAGGTAATTGAAAGAGTTCCAATAGATGTTTTTGAAATAATAGTAGTTGATGATGGAAGTAATGACAGAACTAAAGAGATTGCAGAAAAAACTAATGCAAAAGTGGCAAAGCATGATATTAATTATGGTAAAGGGAGGGCAATTAGAACTGGAGCCTCTTTAGCACAAGGTGAAATTGTCGTCTTTCTTGATGGAGATCTTCAACATAAGCCGGAAGACATTCCTAAACTTGTTGAGCCAATTCAAAAATCTAGAGCCGATATTACAATAGGCTCAAGATTTCTAGGCGATGTTGAATGCATGCCAAAGCTTAGGAGGCTATCAAACTTCATTTCGACTTCGCTGATAAAAATATTTTTCGGAGTAAAAATAAGTGATACTCAATCAGGTTATAGAGCAATTAAGAAAGAATATTTAGAGAAGATGGATTTAGATTCAGAAAGATACAATATAGAGACAGAAGTTTTAGCCTATGTGGCAAAATTTAGAATGAGGGCTGAAGAAGTTCCAATTGAAACAATTTATGGAGACGAAACTTCTCATTTTACCTTTTTAGATATTCTTAGATTTATCTATCTGCTGTTTTATCTTAAATTTTACAAGATGAGAAAGAAATAAATACTAATAATATAGGTTGTTGCTATGGATGATAGATTAGAGATTATAACTAGAAACGCTGAAGAAGTTGTAACGGAAGAAGAGCTAATACAACTATTGTCTGAAAAAAAGAAGCCTGTTTGTTACTGTGGATATGAAACTTCAGGAGATATACATATTGGCCATCTTGTGACAATGGCTAAATTAAAGGATATGGAAAGGGCTGGCTTTAAGGTAAAAGTTCTTTTTGCAGATTGGCACACATGGCTCAATAGAAAAGGTGACTGGGATTGGATACATGAGCAGACCTCTACTTGGGAAGAAACATTTAAGGCATTTGGCATAAAGTCTGCAGAATACATACTAGGATCAGCATTTGAGAGATCGTTAGATTATATTGACGATGTATTTGATCTTTCTTTAGATACAACAATCAACAGAGCACTTAGAAGCATGCAGGTAATTGCTAGAGATATCGAGCATGCTAGGGTGTCCCAAGTTTTATATCCATTTTTACAAATTGTAGATATAAAGTATTTAGGCGTGGATGTGGCTATTGGAGGAATCGAGCAAAGAAAGATTCACATGTTAGGTAGGGAGCTATCTCCAAAAATAAACTATAAACCCTTTGTATGTTTACACACTTCTCTTATCTCTTCTTTAACAGGTCCAGGGGATAAAATGAGTTCTTCGAAACCGGAGAGCATGATATCAGTTAAAGATAGCGATTTAGGAATAAAGGAAAAAATTAATAAGGCTTATTGCCCTCTTGGCGTAAAAGAGGAGAATGCTCTACTACAAATAGCCCGACTTATACTTTTTCCAAAGATTACCGGTCCTTTTGAGATAAAAAGATTAGAAAAGTATGGTGGGAATGTAGAGTTTGATTCTTACGACTCACTTGAAAGAGCTTATTTAGACAAAGAAGTTCATCCAATGGACTTGAAAAAGTCTGTTATAGATTATCTTGTAGAGATTATAGGTGAGATAAGACAATTATAGGGAGGGATTATCTGAGATATAAACCAAAATTTGGCCAAGAAGAACAGGTCTATAGAACGAGAACGCCTCAGAAAGGAGAGGTATTGGGAGTTGTTGAGCAGATGCTTGGCGCCGGCAGAATGAAAGTAAGATGCACAGACGGAAAAGAAAGGATTTGCTCAGTTCCTGGTAAATTTAAGAGAAGACTATGGATCAAAATGGGCATGGTGGTCCTAGTAGAACCATGGGAAATTAAGGGTGACGAAAGAGGAAACATAATATACCGATACTCAAGGACCCAAACTAAATGGCTAATTGATAACGGCTACATGACTCTTTAGATTATGGGCGGAATTGAAGACCATATAGATGTGTATGAAAAAAAAGAGGATATTCGGGGTCTTAAAAGCGAAAGAGTAAATAAAGACTCGGATATCTTTAAGGTTAGGGATGAAGTTTTTGATCAATCAACCCGCCTCACAATATTTAAACTTATGAATAATGGTTATATTGAATCTTTAAGTGGAGAGATTGCAACAGGTAAAGAAGCTAATGTTTTTTATGGAAAAAATAGAGATGGAAAAGAGATTGCCGTTAAAATTTATAGAATTGCAACTTCAAACTTTAATAAGATGTATTCCTATCTTGTAGGTGATCCAAGATTTTACTATACAAAAAAAGATAAAAGAAGTACAGTCTTCACATGGGCAAAAAGAGAATTTAAAAATTTAAAAATTGCAAGTGAGGTTATTAATGTCCCCAAACCAATAATAGCCAGAAACAATGTCCTGATAATGGAATTTTTGGGTAAAAATATGAAACCATATCCGCCCTTAAAGGAAATAAAGGCAAAAAATCCGGAAAAGGAGTTTGATACTATAATAGAAAGCATCACAAAATTATATGATACAGGTCTTGTACATGCTGACTTAAGTGAGTACAATATTCTAATGGGTAAAAAGATCTATTTCATCGATTTTGCCCAAGGAACTATAAAGAATAGCATCATGGCCCAAGATTTTCTAAAAAGAGATGTTGAAAATATAACAAAGTATTTTTCAAATTATATGGATGTGCCCAATCCAGATGAAACATTAAGGGGAATTTTAAATGAGTGAAGAATTTGTGAAGGTACCTCAAGATAGATTGGGTGCCCTCATAGGAAAAGATGGCGGATTTAAAAGAATCATAGAAAAAAAACTATCAGTAAAACTTAACATTGACAGCGAAGAAGGGCTTGTTAGTATCTTTCAAAAAGACGGCGCAGATGATCCATTAAATATTTGGAAGGCAAGAGATATTGTTAGAGCTGTAGGAAGAGGCTTTTCATTTGAAAATGCTTCAAAAATCTTCAGCGATAACTATGTATTTGAAATGATTTATCTTCCAGAGTATCTTGGAAAATCCAACAAAGCATGGGAAAGACAAAGAGGAAGAATCATCGGCAAAGAAGGAAGCACTCGAAAGATAATTGAAGATTTAACAAACACAGAAATTTGCATATATGGAAAAACTGTTTCTATTATAGGGGATCTTGATGGAGTTGCAGATGCCAAAGAAGCTATAGAGATGTTATTGGAAGGAAAGCCTCACTCCATAGTATACAAATTTTTAGAAAAGAGAAAAAAAGATAAAGTTAGAAGTTTTGAATCTAAACTGGCTTTTTAGGATTCAAGATCTTCATACTGTTTTTTTAATGTACCAATCACATCTGGATCTGTAAGTGTAGTTGTGTCTCCAACCGCTTTTCCACCTGCTATATCTTTTAGTAATCTTCTCATTATTTTTCCACTTCTAGTCTTTGGTAATTCACTTGTGAATATTATTTTTCTTGGTCTTGCAATAGGCCCTATTTTTTTTACAACGTGCTCTCTAATATTGTCTTCAAGATCAAAATCTTTATCGGCTTCATCCTTTAACACAATGAACCCGACTATGGCTTGCCCTGTGATTTCATGGGTTATACCAACAACAGCAGCTTCAGCAACTGCGGTGTGTGACACCAAA
>PWMA01000066.1 GCA_003558335.1 Candidatus Methanofastidiosia archaeon
CAAGGGCGCCCGCATTGCAATGTGTGAGGATAGAATCTCCAGTGGAAATAAGGGGGTCACCGTTCTCCCCTATTCGCCTATTGATGTCAGAATCTTCCGTCCTTATACGTTCAGCCTCTAGTATAAGCTCTTTTTTTATTTCTGGAATTGAAAGACTCTTTATTTTGTCTAAGTGGGCCATCATGCGCTCTACTGCCCACATGAGATTTACTGCAGTAGGTCTTGCATGTTTAATCTTTTCTCCTTCCCTTATAGCGCTAAAAAACTCTTCTTTACTCTCACCTTCATAACTCAATGCAGAAAGTACTACGCCGTATGCCCCTGCAACACCAATAGCAGGCGCCCCTCTTATAGCAAGAGACTTAATTGCAGCTTCCAATTTTTTTACATCCTTACACGACACAACTTCAAACCTTTCTGGCAAAAGAGTCTGCTCTATATATTTAACCTCATTATCTTCAAAAAAAATAGTTTTTATCATCTTAAAACCCTAAAAAGTTTTAAATACTAGAAATTTACCTCCTATAAAAAGTTAACGAGACTTTGCATGATAGAAATAACGCCTCTTTTTTTATTCAGCATTATATGGTTTATACTTCCCCCTTATATCGCCAATATGAGCCCTGCGGTATGGGGAGGTGGCCCTCCTCTTGATGGAGGACGAATCCACTCAGATGGCCATAGATTGTTGGGCAAAGGAAAGACTATAAAAGGGACTACAGTCGGCATTTTGGCAGGTGTACTTATAGGGCTTTTACAACACATAGCTTTCCCCTTCTCATCTCTAGGATTTGCCCTACTAAGGGGATTTCTATTGGGCTCAGGTGCTATATTTGGAGATATTGCAGGGAGCTTTCTAAAAAGAAGGATGGGTATTAAAAGCGGTGATTCGGCACCATTGTTGGATCAGCTTGATTTTATGGCAGGGGCAATAATATTTATCGCTCTTTTGGAGCTTCCTCCTTTAGAGATTATACTAATAGCTATAATAATAACGCCAGTAGTTCATTTTGTTTCCAATGTGATATGGTTTCTTGCCGGAAGAAAGGAAGTCTGGTGGTAACTAAACTTTTCTTGCAAAGGATAGATATCCAGTGTGTCCAAGCATTCTAGTCTTTGGTCTTGTTCCTTTTTCCTTTACCTCATACTCTCTAACTATGCATTCTATTGTTTTGGTCTCAGAATAATCGTATTTTGATAGCTCTCTTCTAAAATCAATGACCTGCTCTATACAAGGGGAAAATGAGAATATATGCCCACCTGCTCTTAATGCATCGTAGGCATGCTCAACTACCCTGTGAGGCTCAGGAAGATCAAGGCTTACAAGATCGATGTTTTTTTCATCAATTCCCTCATATATGTCCTTTAACTTAAACTCAACATTTCCTTTACCATAGGTATCAAGATTATCTTTGGCAATCTTTAGAAAACTCTCCTTTATATCATAAGAGTAAACCTTTCCTGGAAAGACTGTATATGACAGTATTAAAGTCATGGCACCTGAACCTGCCCCCGCTTCAACGACGTTATCGCCAGAAGATATTCCAGTATGCGCAACTATCTGGCAAGCGTCTTCAGGATTTATGGTTTGAGGCATCTTTCTCATCATATATATAAAATCAATGAGATTCGGCTTTATTATAGAAAAGTTTTTTCCCATATGGGACTTTACCTTATCGCCATAATCTTTTCCTATTAGCTCAGATAGATCAAGTTTACCTATATTTGTGTGAAATATCCTGTTTGTAACAGTTACAAGATATTTCTTTCCTCTGGGATCCATTAGAAGAATCCGGTCATCTTCTTTTATCGTAACATTTCACCTCTTGATACATACCAAAAATTATATAAAGTTATTAGCGTTTTTATTTATCGAAGTAATTCTCCTCTTGATATAAATAAATAAAGTAACATGAGCACTATAGCACCAGAAATTGAAACGATTATTAAAGGTTTAGAGTTTCCAAATATTATTGGGATAGGTCCAATCATTATTATGCCACCTGTTTCAACTGAGGTTTCTGAATCATCCCTAAATGTTGATAGAAGTGCTCCAGAGATAATAAGAATGACACCTAAAAAAACGACTATAAAACCTAACGCTATTAATCGCTCAAAATTCATGATACAAAAGTTATTTAAATAGTTCTTAAGAGTTTGCTTTGGGAGAGCTGATATGGATATATTTGAAAAAATCTTTAAAATAGTTGATGTAACTAAATACAATTATAAGAGATTAATGTTAATTCCTGTAGTTGTAGTTTTATTGTCAGGCATTATAGTTGCAACTGTAGGGGTCAACTTAGGAGTTGATTTAAGAGGTGGAAACCTAGCAACTGTCCAAGACGTTAGATACACTCCTGAAATCCAAAGTGAGCTGATAACGGCCCTAGGTGATCCCAATATTACGGTAAGATCTATTTTCAGCCCAATCACAGAAGGTTTTACCGTAGAAACTAGTCCAGATATTAGCTCTTCAGAGTTGTTACGTGTATTAAATAATATGTATCCAGACGCCCCTGTAAGCGTTCAGAGTATAGGTCCAACGCTTGGAGCTGCTTTTTTAAGACAAGGCCTTCAAGCCATAATGTTTGCATTTATAATAATGGCTATAATTGTTTTTATTGCTTTTAGAATGCCTGTGCCTTCTGGAGCTGTGGTCTTCTCAGCATTTTCTGACATGTTAATTGCTCTAGCCCTAATGTCTATTACAGGAATTGAACTTTCAAGATATACTATAGCTGCAGTATTGATGATTATAGGTTATTCTGTTGATACAGATATCTTACTAACTACCAGAGTTTTAAAAGAGAGAGGCGATGACATAGACGATAGAGTAAGGAGGGCTATGAAAACAGGTATAACAATGACTATAACAACTGTTGCAGCTTTATCGGCCCTTTATATATTCTCAACTTCTGAGATTCTAGATGATATCGCTATTGTTTTGATATTTGGTCTTGTTGCAGATACCTTTATGACTTGGCTATTTAATGTCGGGGTTTTAAAGTGGTATGCCATTAGAAAGAGAATAGGGGTGATCAGCTAATGAATACTAAGGTTTTAAAGAACGGCAGAGTTATCATATTGATAATCGCATTGATGTTTTCGGGGTTTTCAATCTACTTCAATGGCATATCTACTGGACTTGATCTACAAGGAGGAACGCTTGTTACGCTAGAGCTTGAAAGAGCTGTTTCAAGTGACGATATGGAGGATACTGTCAAAAGATTAGAGTTAAGACTAGACAGACTTGGTATAGCAGATGTAAGTGTTAGACCTTGGGGGGATTCCAATATAATGGTTGAGGTGGCGGGAACGTCGCCTGAGAGAGAAGCCAGTGTCATAAGTATACTCGAAGAGCAAGGGGTATACGAAGCAAGAATAGATGGTCAGCTTGCAGTAAGTGGTGCAGATATTGTTAGAGTAGATGCACCAGAAGTACGTACATTAAGAGGACAAGCGACAACAGAGTGGCAGGTGCCTTTTACTATCACAAGAGAAGCAGGAAGGAGATTTGCTGAAGTAGCTAAAGGAATGGGCGGATATCCTGTAGACATGTTTCTAGATAGGCCTGTAAACTCAGTTATCTTCATGCACCCTGGAGTTTATGAATCACTTACAGGTTCTCCAGATCAGTTTGACATAACTGGAATTGACGCAAATGCTTATGTTCCAATAACTCAAGTTCAAGAGCAGTTTCCTATTGAAAGAAGAATAGGAGACGATATAAAATTATTAACATTTACCGATGAATCAGAAATACCCTTGCTTTTAGAGGATTATGTTGGTGACAAAGAAAGAGTAATAATACTGGCAAGTGAAGATGAAGTTGGGAGGGAAACCTTTACCCAAGTAAGAGATATGAATTTCAGAGCAGATAGAGAAGTTAGAGCAGTAGATGAGGACGACTACACCTACTTTACAAGAGTAGTTGGCCTTATGAGCTCCCCAAGATTATCAGATGACCTTGCTACAGGGGTACCAGCAACTACACCTTCATACGTTATAACAGGAACCTCTGAAACGCCTGAGATGGCAAGAGAGGAAACATCATCTCTTAGAATTATACTTCAGTCTGGGGCGCTTCCAGTTGCAACAAACATTGTAGGACAAAATTTCATCTCACCAACACTTGGTACTGAATTTATAAGACAGGTAATGATTGCAGGTCTTGCTTCGCTTATAGCAGTTGCAGCGATTATATTCTTAAGATATAGAAAGGTCACAGTCTCCGTTCCAATACTTCTAATAGCTTTCTCCGAAACTGTGATAATACTTGGGGTAGCATCTGTTATCAACTGGACAATTGATCTTGCAGCAATGGCAGGTATAATCGCGGCAATCGGTACAGGGGTAGATCACCAGATAGTTATTACAGACGAGGCCATTACAGGAAGCGGTGGAGATCTTAGGAGAAAGAAGAGTATCAAAAAGAGAGTAGGACATGCATTCTTTATCATCTTTACTGCAGCCTTGACTACAATAGGAGCTATGGCACCTTTAGCCTATCTAAGTTTAGGAATGCTTAGAGGATTTGCAGTAACTACCATAATAGGAGTTCTTATTGGAATAACAATAACAAGACCTGCCTATGGAAATGTGGCAAAGATACTGTTAAAGAATCAATGATCTAAATGGCCATATTTGGATTTAATATTTAATATATCCATTTTTTCTAGAAATGCACCCATCAAAAGACCTATTACAAAGAATAAAGCAAGCAGTAATATGCTTATCTCCAATCTAGATGTCAAGAATAGATTAATTGTGTACATGAGTATGCCTGTAAAGCACCCTAGAGCAAAAACTACAAAAGATCTTGCTAATACTGCCTCTCTTGTTTCTGATTTTGTTGGTATCCTGCTTCTAGTTTCTTCTATGAGATTTAATAGCTCTTTTCTTAGTTCTTCATCAGTTATATTTACTTCCATGTTATCTTAAAACAGTTGAAACAAAAAGCTTAAAAGCGTTTGTAAAGGCTATGCGATATTCTCAAATATATTACTTTAATACATGAAGCTCCTTTTCAATTAAGATAATCTCTTTATGAGTAAAAGTATCTCTATTTAAAGGAACTATCAAGCGTGAGTTTTGAACTAAAACTAAATCTTTTAGCGCTTGAATGAATTTTAACACAATATCAAAACTGTTCTGAGATGCTAGATATTCAATTCCTTCCAGAATAACAACAGAGTCCTTTCCTTGTGATATAAAGTCCTTTATTAGAGTTAAGATGCTATTTAAGTATAGAGGAGAAATAGTATTTGTTCCTTCTACCTTTGATAGCCATATGAAAGGTGTCTTTTCAAGGCTATAAGATTTTTTTATTGAGTCTGGCGGCGTTCTTGTTACGGCAAGGCCAGATATATTGTGTGTTACAAGGTCTTTAAAAATTTCAAAGCTCTTGTTATACATTTTTTCATATACAACAAATGACCCACCTTTTTGTATCTCATACTTAATTGGAAATGGTGCCTCCTCTTCTCCATTGGCAGAAAGATTATATTTGAACTTTAATATAAATGGAGTAATTTCTCCTGATATCAATGTGATGAGAGTTTGATCTTCAGGCTCAATTGGCATATCAAGCTTTTCAACATACAAAGCGCCTAGAATATCTTTTTCAAAATATATAAGTGAAAAAAAGGTATTGTGATCATGATTATTTTTATTAATATGAAAGCTATTGTAAATGTCTAAAAGTCTTTTTGACTCTTTTGAATCAAATCCAGATTTATTTAAAACTTTAGGATCTCCATTGCCATCAACTAAGTAAAATGCGACCTTATCAAACCCAACTACGTCATGAATTGTATCAACTACTAATTTTGCTCCTTTGTTAAGAGAGTCAATATCTCTTAATCTCTCAGATAAAGTAATTATTGAAAGTAGTTCTCTATTTCTTTTTACATACCTGTGTTTTAGTTCGTTGTTGTAGTGAGTGATTAGGTTAGATAGCTTCCACCGGTCATATGCTTTAAAGACAAGTCTTTTTATATCTTCTCCACTGAAGGGTTTTTTAAGATAATCATATGCTCCGTATTTAATAGCTTCAAGAGAAGAATCCAAAGTTGCATGTGCAGTCATAATTACAACAATTGTTTCAGAGTTGATATCTTTAATTTGTTTTAAGGTCTCTTCTCCAGACATTCCTTCCATTTTAAGGTCAAGAAGGACAAGATCTATTTTGTTACTTTGAAATATTTTTATAGCTTCTTCACCACTTCTGGCATCAAACGTATTGTAACCTTCTGGCTCCAAAATTAATTTGAGATTTTTTCTTATATATTCCTCATCATCGACAATTAGGATATTAAAATCATCTTTTTCCATAGGTGTGATCCCTGCCAATATATATCAGTGTTCAAAATTACTATTTTTTAGAAGTCTTTTTATATATTTCCATTGTTATTGCGAAAATCACAAAACATTATCTGTAAATTGCAACTAACTCAAAAAGAAAACTTATTAAGGTATTGTCTTTAAATCTCAAAAGGAGATACATTTGCCCCATATAGAAAAACTTCTAGAAATAGATCTTGATAGCAAAAAGATAGAAGAAAAAAAGATAGACAAAGATATATCAAGTAAATTTATCGGTGGCAGGGGCATTGGAGTAAAGTTACTTTTTGATATGCTTTTACCAAATACAGACCCTCTTTCAAGTGAGAATATTTTAATATTTGCTACAGGTCCTCTAACTGGGACTGTGGTGCCTCTTTCTGGAAGACATGTTGTTGTTTCAAAATCTCTCTTAACAGGAACTGTTTTTGATTCAAGCGCAGGAGGTTTTTTTGGAAGAGAAATAAGAAGAGCGGGTTTTGATGTTGTAATTGTAAAGGGGTTTTCAGATGAACCTGCGTATATTGAAATTGACAATGGTAACGTAGATATAAAAAGTGCAGAGAAATTGTGGGGAAAAAATGTAAAAGAAACTACCTCAATTCTATCAAAAGAGGGATATAAGGTTTCATGTATAGGTACGGCAGGTGAAAAATTAATACCTATTTCTTCTATAATGAATGAATATACTCACGCATGTGGCAGGGGTGGCTTAGGGGCTGTAATGGGCTCTAAAAAATTAAAGGCGTTTATTGTTAGAGGGAAAAATGAGATCCGTGTGTCTAATGATGAAAAGATGAAAAAGTATATATCTGAGGCAATGAGACTTCTAAAGGCATCGCCAGTTGCCTCAAAAGGGCTTTCTTATTATGGAACGGCCTCTCTTGTAAATCTCATAAATACAATGAGGATAATGCCTACAGACAACTTTAGAAAAGTTCATTTTGAAAATGCATACAAAGTATCGGGAGAGTATATAGCTGAAAATTATGACATAAAGAAAAAAACCTGTTATAACTGCTTTATAGCGTGCAAAAGAGAGGATAAGAAGAGAGATATAGAACTCCCTGAATACGAAACTATTGCAATGTTTGGGCCAAACTCTATGAATGATGATATTGAAAAAATAATACAGGCAAACTACATTTGTAATGATTATGGTGTTGATACTATATCGGCAGGAAATGCCGTTAGCTGCTATATAGAGTTAGAAGGTAAAAAAGATATTGAAACTCCTCTAAAGGAAATAGTTCAAGGTGGGCCATTGAGTCAAGGATCGCTTAATTACTCAAAAAGCAAGAATAGGCAAGAGACTTCAATGTCTGTAAAAGGTCTTGAGATTCCAGGATATGATCCAAGAGGTGTTTTAGGGCTTGCACTAGGCTATGCAACATCAAACAGAGGGGCGTGCCACTTGAGAGCATATATGGTGGGGCCAGAGATTCTCGG
>PWMA01000078.1:5000-25722 GCA_003558335.1 Candidatus Methanofastidiosia archaeon
AATGGATTAAGCCAGATACCGATACTCTAGGACTAGAAATAGATTCGTTAGGGAGGCGTTCTGATAGGGCAGAAGTTGGGGCGTGAGCTCCAGTGGACCTTTCAGAATTGTAGATCCTGCCGGGAGTAACAGCAAAGTGGGGTTAGAATCCCCACCGCCGAAAGGGCCAGGATTCCTCAGCAATGTTCGTCAACTGAGGGTTAGTCGATCCTAAGGCTCCTCGTAACTCGTTGGAGTCGAAAGGGAAACCCGTTAATATTCGGGTACCATATAGATACACGTGGCAACACAAGTTTTATCCTTGACACTTCGGAGTACGCCGAATGGAACCATCGTTCCATCTAACTATATAATTCCATGGAGATGCTTAATGCAGAGAAGTGGAAGAAATTAGGAATGGCCTGACGTTTTAGTCGGGTTCGGCCGATCTCTGGAGTCCATGAAAAGAGGATAGAAATGGATTCTTTATGTTCGTACTGAGATCTGACACAGGTGCCCCTTGGTGAGAAGCCTAAGGCGTGTTGGGATACTCCAGTTAAGGGAATTCGGCAAAATAGCTCCGTAACTTTGGGATAAGGAGTGCGTACTGTCTTTCATCGGACGGTACGTCTCAGTAACTTGAGGGCTTCGACTGTTTAATAAAAACATAGCTAGCTGCTATCCTGTAAAGGTTTGTACAGCTGGCGACATCTGCCCAGTGCCGGCACGTTAAGCCCGGTTTCAACCGGGGGAAGCGCCGGTAAACGGCGGGAGTAACTATAACTCTCTTAAGGTAGCGTAATACCTTGCCGCTTAATTGGCGGCTTGCATGAATGGTGTAACGAGAGCCCTACTGTCCCTAACTGGAACCTAGTGAAACCACTTCCTGGTGAATATGCCAGGGTCCCCCGATGGGAAGCGAAGACCCCATGGAGTTTTACTGCAGCCTGTCGTTGTCGTTTGGACTTTGATGTAGAGTGTAGTTGGTAGCCATCGAAGCAATCTCGTCAGGGATTGTGGAGGCGCAAATGGAACACCAACCTTCTGAGTCTAAACGACTAACCAATATGTAATTGTTGGGACACCGGTAGGTGGGCAGTTTGGCTGGGGCGGTACGCCCTCGAGAAGGTATCGAGGGCGCCCTAAGGTTGACTCAGGTGGGTCAGGAATCCACCGTAGAGGGCAAGGCCAAAAGTCAGCCTGACTGGATATCGCACCACAAGATATCCAGAGGCGAAAGCCGGGCCTAGCGAACTCCAATGCCTCCTTGATGGGGGCTTGGACTAACAGAAAAACTACCCTGGGGATAACTGAGTCGTCCGGGGCAAGAGCCCACATCGACCCCCGGGCTTGCTACCTCGCTGTCGGTTCTTTCCATCCTGGGTCTGCAGCAGGACCCAAGGGTGGGGTTGTTCGCCCATTAAAGGAGAACGTGAGCTGGGTTTAGACCGTCGTGAGACAGGTTAGTTGCTATCTATCGGGGGTGTTGGTCGTCTGAAGGGAAGGTAGTCCCAGTACGAGAGGAACAGACTGCCGTGGCCTCTGGTGTACCGGTTGTCTGATAAGGCATCGCCGGGTAGCTACGCCATAGTTAATAAGGGCTGAAAGCATCTAAGCCCGAAATAACCCTTGAAAAATAGACTACCACTCTCTAATAGAAGAAGGGGATAGGTGACTATAACTTTAGTTAGAGACGAAGACACGGATAGAAGATCCGGTTGATAGATCGGTAGTGTAAGTACCAAGCCTTCGGGCGAGGTATTCAGCTTACCGATACTAATAGTCTAAGGTTCATAATTCCGAAATAGTTCGAGGTCAAACGATAGGATTAGAAAGAAGATTTGTCTATGCACTCTTTTTTGATTTGTTTTAAGTATTTATTCATAAACTTTATATATCTTGTTTTATTAATTATAAATTGGGGATTATAATGGCAGCGAAAACAAGAACACAAACTTTAACTGAATTATTAAAAGAACTTGAAGCAACTACTCCTGATGTAGAAGCTTCAGCCGTTGTGTCCACGGATGGGCTTATAATTGCAAGTGCTCTTCCACAGGACGTAGAAGAAGATAGAGTTGCTGCAATGTCTGCTGCAATGCTATCGCTTGGTGAAAGGACTTCACAAGAATTAAAAAGAGGCTCCTTAGAACAGGTCTTTGTTAAAGGTCAAAATGGTTATATTTTAATGATGGGCTCTGGCGAAGAATCTGTATTGACAGCTCTTTGTAGAAAAGATGCTAAACTAGGGCTTGTATTTTTAGATATGAAAAGAACCGCTGAAGAAATATCTAAAATTATTTAATAATTAATATATATTTTATTTAACAAAAGTCTGAGACAGACATTTGTTTATGTTTTTCTCTAAAGTTCATTTTAACTTCAGAATCTGCCAAGTTTATTTCTTGACAAGTATAATTATTTACTTTATATTTCTCAGATATACCCAAACTAAGCTCCATATATTTTAGTATCGAGCCCTTTGTTACTGTAAGTATTAGTTTATTGTTACATTTTGAACATTTACCCGGAAGGGGAACTCTTCTATATGTTGTATTGCATTTTGTGCATCTTACTTTCTGTTTTCCATATGATCTTATGTTTCCTTTTATATCAGGTATAAAGTGAGTCTTCAAAACCCTCTCTGCAACATCATTTTCATCTACAGCTCTTATTTTTTTTGCAATGTCAAACTGAGACATCATTTTTTCTTCCATAGAATTTAAAGTTGTATAGCTACTTGCCTTTGGACCTTTAGAGATATCAGATGTGTGATGAGTAAATTTAATTCCAAAGTACACTTCTTCTGTTCCTAACCTATCTTCGACTCTTTCAATATTGATATTTTTTGGATTTTGATATCTCAATGTGGACTCGTAAAAATCTAAACTGTAACTTTCACAAATATCCATATTATGAGTTTCTTTATCGATTTCTCTTGGATCAATCCTTGTAGTCAATACTAGCGGAGCATCCATTTGCCCTCCTCTTTTTTGAGGCAGATAGTACTTTGAGAAATTAATTAGTGCATCCATCAATAACATTATTGAATCTTCATCACCATCACAATTTCGTCTCTTGGCTGCATGAAAATAGGGATGGGCATATACAACTTTAGTATCTGTGAATCCGATTATTCTTCCAATAGTGCCCGCTGATGTGTGGGGTGCCAATCCGACTATTAATTTACCTATAAGATCTTCTTCTTTTTCAATGTTGTAGTAGGCCTTTAAACCATATATTTTTTCTAACTCTTCATCAATAAATTTAGATACTTTAAACAAATAAGCTATTGAATTTTTTGGTGGTATAATATCTTGAACTTTTAACTCAATTATTTGGTTTTCATTGGTGATTTCATTTCCTAGATAATCTTCATTATATCCAAGCTCTTTTAGTTTTTCAATACTTACATTTGCCTCTTTGGGGATAAAGTGGGTCAATGGGGCATCTGTTGCGTCATATCTACAAGTTCCATCCTTAAATACAAAAATTTCATTTGATGCCCTTATTATTCCTTTTTCTATAGGCTCAGGCATCTTATACTCTGAGCTCATACCTTGAACCCCTTTAACTTCTTTGGGTAGCTCAAGACCAATGTTTAAAAGAGCCAAACTTAAATCTTCCTTTAAATTAACCTTTTTCTTTGAATACACTCTGAGCCACGATCCACAGTTAGGACACTTTTCACTAAGTACACTTGAGCCCTCGTAATTACATGTTTGGCTAGAGCATGACATATACATTTTTGTAACACTTTCACAGTTTGGGCATTTTGCCATATGTGTTTTAGTATTACATTTAGGGCATCTTTTGTTTACTGCCTCAATTTCTACAAAATTTTTTTGAGAGGCCTTAATTATGCTTCTCGTTGCGCCACCTGCTATTCCTATAGGATACAAAGCATGTACAGGAGGGCTCATTTTTCTTTCTTTGGCCTTTTCTGGCCTACCCATTCTACAACCAACTGTTGTAGGAATAAGATCTCTAATTCTAATGTCTAATATATTTGCTACCTTGTCTAATACTGTATCTCCTGGGGCATGTTTTACAGAAAGAATATTTTTTATAATCTCTGATTCTATAATAATATTTTCTGTAGTTACTTTGTGGGGCACACATAAATTCTCAATTATTTTTTTTATTTTGGCACCATCTTCTATACCAAAATTAATTGTATTTCCATTTATACTATAATCTTCATAGTTCATCAGATAGTCTAATTCATCTGTTGTTATATAACTCCAAAGATAGTTATGTTTTGGATGTAAAGGAATATCATAATCTTTTGAAATTTGAATGGCTTCTCCTTCATCTGGAACGCGGTTACCTTCTAATATATCCTTTATTCCACCTAAATCACCTTTTTCATTAAAACTTTTTTCTAAATCCAATAACCACCACTCTTCTACATACCCAGAAGGCAGCAAAAGATGATTGTTCTCTACAAAATCCCCATATGAAATTAAAACATCACCTAAGAAAATAATTTCTTCAATATCTTCAGCACCAATATTTTCATAAGAATGAAGCCAATCACAACTCTGATCTTTAAATTTTACAAAAGGAGGCAATATGGAATCTACAGGCATAGCAATCGTTGCTTTCCCTGGCCTCTCAGTTTTTAATTGCGTTCCCACAGCTACAAACCCATTCACTATTTTCATGGCCGCTGGATGATAGCCCCAAGCCGCAAATCCTGTGTTTCTACAACGGCCGTATCTTATTCTAAATCCACCTTTACTACTTGGATGTGCAATAACGGGTCTGCCTGCTAGTAAGTCTGAAAGATATTTCCAATTTGCCTTAATTTTTTCTGTGCTTTTATCACTTTCTTTTTTTTCTCCTTTCTTCATATCATTAAGAAATTCCCAACCTTCTAGTTCAAATATCTTCATTACCTTTCCGATTTTTTCTGATTTCTGTATAACCCCTTCAGCTAAAGCTAACAAGGCTCCACCTCTAACCTTGTTCGTTTCTATTCTTTTTAGATTTCTATACCCTGAAACTTCAATTTCTTCTGTACTCTCCCCAGTAATTTCAATAGGAATATTTGAAAGTGCAATTTTAACTTCGTTATTTGAAGGTCTGTATTGTAAATTAGTTTTTCCCCTTTCATAAAGTTCAATTTCTTCAATAAATCTTTGAATCTCTTCTTCTGTTGCTTTGTACTTTGAAAGCCCAAGACTATTTCTTACGTAATCTCCTAAAAGTACCGAGAGTGCAGCAGCTGTGCCTCCTGCAGATCTAATTGGACCAGCAAAATACAAAGCCAAATAATCTGTACCATCAAAATTAGGTTTAATCTTGACATCAGATATCCCCTCTAAAGGTGCAGAAACAATACCTTCTGTTAGAATCGCAAGACCTGTTCTCACAGCTTGCTCAGCTAATTTTTCCTTGGATTTTTTTTTAGAGTATTTTTCAGCTATAATTTCATCTGCAATAATAATGGCTATTTTTTCTCTAGAGTGTCCTTGCATATCAAGCTCTTTTATTTTTTTTGCTACCCCTTTTGGTCCGACTATTCCTTCTATTCTACCTGCCATATCAGCAGCTAAAGGTATTTCAACAGACGGAGAGGGATCCAATCCCTTTTTCCTAGCTTCTTGAGCAATACCATAGGCTTTTTTTGCCTCAGTTTCCAAATGATTGAAGTAAGATTCTATCAATTATTCTCCTCCGTTATCACTATAGAATCCCATAATCGAAAGCTTGTGAGTCTTTAAATCAAATATTGGAACTCTGCCTGGAGTTGGCATAATATTCCTCATTTTCTGATAATCTGTTTGTGCCTGCCAACCTCCAGAGTTAATCATTGTTGTTCCACGATAGTTTCCATAACCATTCACATGAACGTGTCCTGTGTGGAAAATCTCTGGATAATTATCAATAAGTAAATAATCTTTGTCTTCAGGAGATATTGGAGTCTTACCACCATAAACTGGGGCCAAATGTCTTTTTCTCAACATTTCTTTCATGGCAGGAACTGGTTTATCATGTCCCACGCCAGCTATTCCTTCGACAAAATCATAGATGCTTGTTCCATGGTATACTACAGTTTTAACTCCATGCATTTCAAAAAAACTAGGATTAGGAACCATATCGACATTTGGTAATTCATATATTTTTTCAGCATATTGCCTTTCTACAGGCAATTGAGGTTCTCCACTTCTAGTTGCATCGTGGTTTCCAGGAGATACAATTATTCTTATCCAATCTGGTACCATATCCAGTAGTTCATAAAACCTATTATATTGGCCATATATGTCTAATATCTCTAAATCATGTTCTTGATTAGGATATGTGCCCACCCCTTCAACTAAATCACCTGCTATGACTAAGTATTTTACTCTAGAGGCCAGTTCTTTTTGAGCAGGAGATCCCATTCTTAAATTTAGCCACTTTATAAATTTTAAAAATGATTTTTCTAGAAAAGCATTTGATCCAACGTGTATGTCTGAAATATGAACTGAGCAAAGATCTACTTCACTTTTACATAATTCTCTCGATACGGGAAGATCTGGAAATTCAAAATCTTTTCCGAATATTATTCCATCTCCGAGAATTCCTTTAATCCATATAATCTCGTCAAGCATGATATGTCTTACTTTTTCATCCAGTTCTTTACTACCCGAAAAAAATACTTTTATCCTTGCAGTATCATCCTCCACCGTTAAAATTAGATTTCCCTTCTTGGATTCATTTTTTTCTGTTATCATTCCGACTACACTAGCTTCTTCACCTTTTTTGGATCTTAGAGCATCTCCTATTGGCATAAAATCCCTAGTAGACGGTCTTTCTTTAAACATTCTTTTCATTTTTGTGTATCTGTCATTGAAAAGCCTAATAAAATCTTCAATTGAACCTTCCGATACATTTTCTTGTTTAATATTTTTAGTGAATTTTATTTCAGCTTCGTGTTCCTTAGCAGGTATTTTTCGTCCATTAATGGATTTTCTAATCTTTGTAGAGTAATCTTGGATATCAGATTTTTCTGATCTCTCTTTTTTTACCAATAAAGCGTTTTCATTTTTTCCATTATCTTTTAAAAAATCTTCAATGTCTTTATCTTCAATAAACACTTTATTTTTTTCTTTTAAAAAATCAATTAACTCTTGGTATTTACTCTTTTCAATTAAAGACAAACTTTCTATAGAGTCAGCTGTAAGTATAAGACTATTATTTAAAAATTGACTGTTTATTTCCTCATTAAATGATACTGTTTCTCCCACCAAATCACCACAGGATTAATGGGATTAATTGTCGTAAATAACATCCTCTTCAAGGCTGCCCTCAAAGATTTCTTCTTCACACCATCCCAATATCTCTTCTTTTTCAATTAATTCCCACTCATCTTCAAAATTGATGAGTATGAGCTCCTCTCCACAAAAGGGACACTCTAGATTTAATCCATCTTTTACTTCTTTAAAATCGATAACTTCTAAGCATACTGGACAATCAATTTCCTTCATTCTATCCCTACATATACCCATATATTTATCTTTTAAATCTATCTGTGATTTTTAAAGAACACTTTTACCTTTTCATTTAGCATTTGATCTGAGTCAGGAATAACTTCTAAGCTGTCTCTTATCCATTTGGGTATGTCTTTTGAAACAAATTTATTTGCCACTCTTTCATCGAGAAATACAATTAAAGCTTTATCTGATATTAACCTGTGTGCTCTACCTGCAGCCTGGCTTAATTTTCTATGAGCTGGCAGGTAATATCCATAATATTTTCCCTTTCCATAAAATACTTTTTGATAATACTGTATTTGAGCTTCTATTCTTGGTGTTGGTTTCGCATAAGGCACACCTACTAGTATAACAGTGTTCATTTGATCCCCTGGAAAATCTCCGCCTTCCGCGTTTCTTCCACCCATAACTCCTAATAAAACTGCTCCGTCCTTTTGAGCTTCGAATTTAAATTCATAAATTTGCACATCATTTAATCTAGAGTCCATACCTCGACTTTCAATATAAATAGGCTTGTCCGATATTGATTCTATTCCTGAGTTAAGCAGGCCATTGACAACTTCGTATGAAGGGCAAAATAGGCCTATGTTCCCAGGAACTAAATTTATTATGTCTGTTGCTTTAAGCATTATTTTTTTATACATATCTTCATTTCTATGCGTTCCTTTTGTTGTTACGCCTTTCACAATCACACCTTTAATATTTAAAGGTGAAAAAGGAGAGGGGAAGATTTTGTAAGAAGAATTCTCTACACCTATTATGTCTGAATAGGCTTCTAACGGTTCAAGAGTTCCAGACATATGGATACTACCGTAAACAAAATCTAAAACTTGTTTTGTTATAGACCTTGCATCAAGGGACAATATTTCAAGCTTTAATATATTTTCATCTTTCTTTGTTTTAGTTTTTTCAAAGATATAGCAATAATTTTTACTACCTCTAACAGTAAACCAATTTTCAAGAAATGCCGCTATTCTAAAAATGTAGGATCTTGGAACTTTGTTACCTTTAAGGCGAGCTTTTTGAACTCTTTCTCCAACAACTTTCATATAATTTATCAAATCAAATATGGTCTTTTCAAAACTTTTAGACACAAAAGGACCTTTAAAACCTTCTAATCTCGTGAAAAGATCTTGATAAGATATCAATCTTTCTTCTTCAACTTCTAACTTATACTCATTTTCTAAATCTATAAATACTTCGTGGACCCTATCTAAGAATTTCGTGATTGCAGGCTCTTCAAATTCTATTGATTCATTTATTGCAGCTTTAATCGAAAAATCAGAAATCTGGTCTGAACCAAGATTTATTGCAAGTTCTGATAGATTATGTGCTTCATCTAAAATTAAAATAATATCCTCAAGTGAAGCACCAATTCCTTCAAGAAAATTGTCTCTTATTTCGGGATGAAAAATATACATGTAACTGCAAGATATTACTTCTACGTTTTCTAATATTCCTTTTACAACTTCATATGGACACATATTCTCTTCAATACAAAGTTCTACTACATCTTGAGCCAAAGATGGTTTTTGAGAAAGAGCAACTTGAATTTCGTAAGCTCTGTCTTCTTTTTCTTTCATATTTTCATAAAAATCACACTTATTCTCTCTTCTTAGCAATCTACAAATATGAAGGGCGGTCGCAGTATCCATGTCATTGTCTACAATAGTTGGATGAAGACACATAGAAGTCCTGCCTTTTATAGAAATTCCAGAAACTTCTACCATTTTTCCTATTTCCACCAACTCTTCCATAACCCTATCCATCTGTTTATGTGTTCTGCAACAGTAAACAATTTTTTTACCCATTTTTTCTGCTATTGGAAGAACTGCTGATAAAACTGAGATAGTTTTTCCAAATCCAGTAGCAGCTTCTATTATCGGATTCTGTTTTCTGATAAGGTTTGCCTGAACAAATTCAATGAACTCTTCTTGGTTAGTTCTGTAGTCCTTATATGGAAAGAAGGAAGTATCCATACAAAAAATATAGCCAATTTCTTAAAAAATGTTTGGATAAATATTTATACTATTTTTTCATAATAATAAATATGTTAATACTTTCTGAAAACGACCTTGGGGAAGTTCTGAATTATAAAAATGTGCTTGAAGCACTCGAATCAGGATTTATAGGATACAAAAGAAAAGGTGATTTTCCACTTAGAACTGCAATTGATTCAAAAGAAAATAGGACGACAGTTTTGTTTATGCCATCTTCCTATTTAGATAAATCTGGAAATAAAATAGTATCATTATGTGAAAATAATCCTTCAAATGGACTTCCATATACAAGAGGAATATATATTTTAAAATCTCTAAAAGATGGTGCTCCTCTCTGCATTATGGATGGGACATATCTAACATATATTAGGACAGCAGTTACTTCTTTGTTGGCTTCAAAATATTTAGCAAAAAAAGATCCTCAAACTATTGGGATAATTGGCACTGGAAAGGTAGGAACTATGGCAATTCTAGCTCATTTGTCTTATTTCAATGTAGAAAAAATATACGCTTACGATAAACTTGACTATAATCTAAATTCCTTTAAACAAAAACTAGATTCACATACGAGTTATGATATAGTTTTATGCAATGATTCAAATGAGGTTGTATCTAATTCTGAGATATTAATTACTGCCACTACATCTACAACTCCTATATTTAACTCTCGCTCAGTTAATCAAGGAACTCACATTAATGGTATCGGTTCATATAAAAAAACAATGCAAGAAACACCAGAAGGCCTTCTACTAAGGGCAAAAATTTTCGTAGACACATTTGAAGGCGCAACTTCTGAACCCGGAGATATTGTCATTCCTCTAACAAATGGATTAATCAATAAAGATAATATTCTAGAGCTTTCCGATGTAATTTTAAAAAGAATTCCTAGAAACGACTCAGATATAACTTTTTTCAAATCTGTAGGATTTTCTTTAGAAGATATTGTAACTGCTGATTTAGCGTATCAAGAATCTAAAAAGAAAGGCATTGGAGTGGATGTAGATATATAAATAGCGCCCTCGCCGGGATTCGAACCCAGGGCTTCGGCTCCGCAGGCCAATATTTTATCCGGCTAAACTACGAGGGCAGCACAAAGGTCAAAATAGAAAGATTAATAAACTTTTTGGTAATAGGTTTCATTGGTGAGGCAATGGATGAAGAAGACATCGATAATGTAGTTATTCAGGGAGAGCCGTCACCTGAAGAGATTGCAGAGAGTGATAGAGAAGGCATTAGGATTGCAGCAAAGGAAGTAAACATTGATCTTACTCCTTCTGAAATTGAGGAAATAAGAAAAGCAATGTTAAAAGCATTGGTGCTAAAAATAGTCGCAGCCAATTCATTAATTCCAGACAATATAGATCCAGATACAGTGAAAGAAGAAAACTATGAGATGATTTTGGCAATGTATACAAGTGTACTATCCAACATGCTAAAAAAATAAATCTATTTTCTTTAATTTAATTACATTATTTAATTTGAGATTATTAAAATTCAGGAAACTTTAGAGATTTTACAAACTCTTCATTAAACTTTTCTTCAGAAGCAAGTTCAATATATTTTATCTTCTTGCTAATAATAGTCTCTTCCATTCTTTTTTTTCTTGAAATCAGTGACATTTTGGCCCCCTCTCCTGCAGCATTACCAACACTTTTTATTCTATCCATAGAAATGTTTGGAATAAGACCTATCCTTATTGCGTTTTCGATATCAATATAGTTTCCAAAAGCACCTGCAAGATATAAATTTTCTATTTCGATATATTCAATTTTTAATTTTTTAATTAAGATGTTAATTCCAGTCATAATTGCTCCCTTTGCCAACTGAATCTCTCTAATATCCTGGGCCGTTATCACTAAATCTTTACCTATTGTAGTATTTTCTTTCCACTCAATAACATATTCTTTCTGATTATTTGAAAGATTTTTTCTTATCCTTTCATGTTTTAACTCTTTTATATTTCCACTAGGATCCAATATTCCAACCCTTAACATTTCTGAAACTATATCGATTATTCCAGAGCCGCATATACCTCTTGGCTTTTTGTTATTAATAGTTTTATAAAAAACTTTGAATGTTTCTTCTTCAATAAACACCGATTCAATTGCTCCAGAGGATGCCCTCATACCAAATTTTATATTACCTCCTTCAAGAGCAGGACCTGCAGCACACGAGCAACTTAACATTTTATTCTTGTTTCCTAAAACTAACTCTCCATTAGTTCCTACATCTATTGCAAGTGAAATGCTATTATCTTTGTAAATCTCAGTTGCAAGTAAAACTCCAACAGTATCTGCACCGATAAATCCGGAGACTATAGGCAATACATGAACGTTTCCAGAGGGATTTATCTTAATGCCTAAGTCTCTTGATTTAATATCAATTGATTTACTTATTGTAGGCGTAAAAGGTGAACTAGAAAGATTTTTTAGATTAAGTCCTAATAAGATATGGTGCATAACAGTATTCCCTACCACTACAACTTCATATATTGAGTCATTTTTTATCCCATTTCTCTTACATAGACTATCTATACTCTGATTTATTCCACCAATTATCGATTCATTTACAGTATTGGCTCCTTTTTTAATTGAATAAGTAATTCTAGATATTACATCTTCTCCGTATTTTATTTGAGGATTTAGAATTGCCTCTATATCAATTACATCTCCTTTTTTCATATCTATAAGATATGCCACAACTGTGGTAGTTCCTAAATCTAATGCAATACCGAAGATATTTTCTTCTTTATTGCAAACTCCAATAATTTCATCTTTAAATTTTAGGATATCATATTTCCGGCCATAATGAATCTCGTTTGATATTTTTTTCAAGGCTAAATAGTCTATTAAAATATTCTCTTCCATTAACTCTCTTTTTATAGAATCAAGTAAATTCTCTTTATCTCCTAAAAGGGGTTTAGGTATACTTACTTCTTTTATTTCGATACATGGTTGAAATTTAGTCTTTTTGTATATGCCTTCGCATAATATTCTCTGTTCTTTCTTAAGGGAAAAGTTAGGAATTATTATAGTGACATCTTGATTGAGTTGCACAAAACAACTTAATCTTAAGCCTCTACTTATTTCATCCTCTGATAAAATATTTTTTTCTTGAGCCGTTATTTGATTTACAGAATGGCGGTCTTTGACTATGACTTTGCATTTTCCACACTTTCCTATTCCACCACATATTGCATCTATATCAATTCCAGCAATAACTAGTATTTCCAAAAGATTGCTACCTTTTTTATCAAATTTGATTTCTTTGTTTAGATTAGAAACTGTAAGTTTAATACATTATTCCTCCTTTAGATACTAACCATCTACCTAAAATAATCATTTCTAGCATCAATCATTGCTATACAGTTTTTAATTGGAGTCAAAGGAGCTAGTCCACATCCAGGGGCAAGGACATTAGTTCCTTTTTCTAAAGCCTCCACGCTTTCTTTGTAGACTTCGTTGTAAGTACCACTTAACATAGTTCCAGACGAAGAAATATTTCCAATTATTTTCACCTTATCATCTAAAATATCCTTTGCAACCCTTATATCTGTTTTCTCTTCTATGCTAAGTCCCAAAAAGCCACTTTCTCTAATTGAAGGAAGTATCGGTGTTATATCTCCACATATATGTAGTATGCTATTCCCTTTCAAATTATTTGAAATATCCTTGTAGATTGGCATTATGATACTATCAAACTCTCTAGGGTTTATTAACTCAGGAGAGGCAACAGGATCTAAAACTGCAAAAACATCAGCTCCTGCATTAATTAAAGCATTAGCATATTTTATCACTGCATTTTTTCCAAACTCTAGATACTCAACTAAAGCTTCTTTTTCTCTTATAAACCATCTCATCAATGTAGTAACTTCGACAAGCCCACTAGCAATTGTTACTGGCCCCTCTGCTCCTGCGATTATTGGAACATTTTCTCCTACTTCCTTTCTAATATTCTTTATTGCCTCAAGCATTACAGGGATTCTATCTTTTTTCAACAAATCTTCTGGTAAATCTTCTATTGGAATTGGATTTTTTGAGTTGTAAGGGTGACTAATTACTCCAGCTTGCCTTGTTTCATCACCTTTTTCAATTTCACAACCTAAAGCTTCCAATAAAACTGTTAAACAATAAGGTATTCTTACAGCTTCAAATCCTATTTCTCTATGGGCACTAATTGCTAAATCTGCTAAAGCTTTTGGATCCCAATTGGCGTCAGGCCAATAATGTTGAGTTAAGTTCATTAGATCCTTTGTTCCAGTTTGGGTAACTGCTAAAACTGGAACCTTGTCAACATTTTTACCGCTTAATGTTCTTTTTAATCTTTCTCTCTGTGTTAAATCTACCATAGACTCACCAGTATATTAAAAATAAAAAAGATATTTTATTTGTATACTCCAAACTGTCTCGAAGCCTCTAAAAATGCCATTGGCTTAATTGGTTCTGCAAGAGGTGGAAACTCACAACCTGGAGATAATATGAATCCTCGGGGACTATTCATTCCTTGCTCAAGATTTTCTTTACACAATTGGACTACTTCTTCATAGGTTTTTGTCTGTATCGATGGTGGATCAACATTTCCCCCAATTATATCATGGCTACCAAACTTTTCGATCTGAGTTTTGATAGGGGTTTCAGGACCAAAAATCCATGCATAGATTCCCTTCCAGTTAAATGACTCTCTCAACTTTATATAATAGGGTATGTTGAGATTCTGATCTGCACAAGGATGCATCAAAGTAACAGGTATGTCTAACTCTCTTATTTTTTTATGAACTTTCATCATATAAGGAAAAGCAAACTCTTCAAATTTTTTTGGTGAAATTACAGTGTTTGCTTCTACTGGACCTCCATCGAACACTACACATTTTTCTGGACCATATCTGTTAACAAAATATTCTATTTGATTCATGTACATTTGACTTACTTTATCAAGTAAAGTATGCGCAGATTTAGGTTCAATTTTTGTCCATTTTAAAAACTTTGAAGTATCTGCAACAACTGCAGCTGCAGTAAAAACACTCCCACCTTGAAATATTGCAGGCATGCCCATTTCAACACATCGGTCACATACTTTTTGCGATTCAATATATGCCCCCACTGGCTTATCTGAATCTGGAACTTCTAATTCATCTATATCTCCTAAATCCATTACAGGATGTTCTATAACATAGGGGGCACTGTGACCTTCTCCATAAGGAAATCCAACCTTTCCTCCAAATTCCCATGGACCACACGAAGCATATCCGTACATTGGAGTAGCTTCATATCCATATAGTCGCATGCACATAAATTGGGCTTCAAAACATTTATTTCCATCTGCATATATATCTCCTAATGGTATGCCCACTATTTTAGCTGCAAATCCAAGAATAAAGGGATTAATTGGAACTCTATCCGGTTTTTCACCCATTAATACTGCATTAAATCTTTCTTGGGGTGACATTTTATCCATTTTAATCACGCTCCAGTTAAACTTTTGGCTACCTTCACGGCCTCAACTGCATCTTTTCCATATCCGGCAGCCCCTATTTTTTTAGAAAAGTCAGAAGTGATAGGGGCTCCACCTACAATAACCTTCGCTTTGTGATTCTTTTCCTTAAGTTTTTTAATGACAGGTTCCATATACATCATACTTGTTGTCATCAATGAGGAAATTGCCACAAGATCTGCATCCTCTTCTTCAACTTTGTTAACAAACGTATCCACAGGAACATCTTTCCCAATGTCAATTAACATAAATCCAGCTACTTCTAGCATCATTTTTACTAAATTTTTTCCTATGTCGTGGATGTCACCTTGTGCGACTCCTATTATTACTTTAGCTGGTTTTTTTGCAGAAGCGTCGATCTTTAGATGTGGTTTCAAAACATCAATTGCAGCATACATAGCATCTGCTGATAACAGGATTTCTGGAACAAACATCTCTTTACATTCATAAAGATCACTTACCTTTGCCATCCCTTTGTTACATCCTTCCATTAAAGCTTCATAGGGATCTATCCCAAGTTCAATTGATTTTTTTGCTAGCTCCTCACTTTTCACTTCGTCCCCGTCTATTACAGCTTTAGCCAAACCTTCAAGAATTTCCTCTTTAGATACCATACAAACACCAAATATTTAGAATATCTATTCGCTAAATTTAGAATTATCTACCTTATATAACTTGTTAATGGATGGCTAAGCCATCCAAATAATAGATAAAGATATTTGATAAATATTATAAACTATTAAAAATTCATTCTTTCATGTCTATCAAAACAGACATTGAAAATGTTACAGATATTATTGGCAGATTAAAAGAAGAGACAGGCGTAATCATTGTAGAAGGGCAAAATGATATCGAATCACTCGTAAATCTTGGAATAAAAAATAAAATCTTTGCTGTATCTCAGAAAAATATTTTTGATGTGATAGATAACATTCCAGAAAAAGAAATAATTTTACTTACAGATTTTGATAAGAAAGGTACATTTCTTTTTAAGAGATACAGAAATGAGCTTCAAAACTCTGGCAAAAAGGTAATTACAATTTACTATCGTGAACTTAAGAAGTATCTTAAGAAATATATTACTGAAATTGAGCAGATTTATTCATTTCTTGAAAAGAGAGGAGCACTTGATTTGAATCATGATTTTAATTATTAGAAAATAAAGTGCGGTTGCCGGGATTCGAACCCGAGTTGCGAGCTTGGCAAGCTCGCGTGCTAGCCACTACACTACAACCGCATCTTAAAGAGCATTTTCTACTCCTAAAAAATATATATAAAGGTTTTGGTATCGATTTTTAATATTATAGGCAAAAACTTTTATTATATTTTACAGTTAATATTTTGTGGAACCTACTTTTGTACTTTTAAGGGCAGAATCTTTTGATAAAATACTAACATCTCTTTCCGATATGAAAAGATATGGAGAGCTAAAAATAATTGGGAAACCAAAAGTTGTTCCAGAAGAATTTTCAGAAATGCTTTTAGAAAAAACTTTAAAGCAGGAAGCCAAAACAAAATTCAAGGCAAATGTCATAGCAACTGTTGAGGGAGATGGCGGACTAATAATAGATAGACTCAGAAAAATTCATCCTCCTGCACATATGATAGCCATAACAAATAAAAATCAAATGTACTATTTCGTTCAAAGGTCAGTTAAAGACTTTAACACTCTAAAAGGATATACTAAACCAAAGGTGAAAAAATGAAGATTATAGCATCGGGCACCTTTGATAGGCTTCATGACGGCCATAAGCATTTTTTAATGAGGGCATTTTCAAAAGGCTATGTATTAATTGGTTTAACTTCAGAAAATATGGTTAAAAACAAACCATATGCTGAAAAGATACAAAACTATGAAACTAGAAAGAATAATTTAATTAAATTCCTAGAAGAAAAAGAAAAAATAATAGATAAAGATTATCAAATTATTGAAATAAATGATCGATATGGATTTGCTATAGGATCTATGGAAGCTGATGCTATTGTTGTAACTTCGGACACATTAAGCAATGCAATAGATATAAATGAAAAACGTGCAGAATTAGGAGTTTATCCTTTAGATGTAATAGAAGTAGATTTACTCACCAATGATAATAAAATAATATCGTCCAGTTATTTAAGAAAGAAAGAAAAAGATTAATCTTTTTTCCAGAAATCCCCTTTGTAAGCACTTGTTGCAGGACATCCTAAGCATCTTCCTGATTTGTAGTAGGGACATCCTTCACAATCCAATTCGCACCCCTTTTCTCCTTCTAAAGTTATTTTAACGGGCATAACAAGATCCTTTACAGGACTCACAATTATATTAAAATCAACTTCCTTTACATCAGGATTTAGTCTCAAATGATAATCAACAATAGACTCTAACGTCGATATATTTTCTCCCATAAAGAATAGTGTCATATTATATTTGCCTGAAACCATAAGCGCATTTATAAAAAATGGACACTTGGAAAATGTATCAATTATATTCTGTGAATTTTTTGCTGCTATCTCAACTTTAGCTAGGAAAAGATTAACTTTTTTAAAGTTCATACCTACGATGTGTGAAAGAATCCCTCTATCTTTTAATTTTTTTATTCTCATACCAACAGAGGGTTGTGAAAGGCCTATTATTTCGGCAATCTCACTTTGAGATACTTCATGATTTTTCTGGAAAAGAGTTATTATTTGCCTATCTTTCTCATCTAATCTGACATTCGTATTCATTTTATCACCATATACTATAAGATATACTTATATACTAATAAATCTTTCTATACAATATATCAATATTAATATTGGCCTATATCTTATATGAGGATAAATATATAAAATCAGAGATTTTATTTAACTGAGGCGTGTTGCAATGGAAGGTGTTTCAAGATTTGGCGTTTCAATTCCTCCAGAGCTTTTGGAGAAATTTGATAAGATAATTGAAGCAGAAGGGTACGATAGTCGATCTGAAGCAATCAGAGATATGATTAGAGGTTATATCGTTAAACGCCAGTGGATTTCAGGAGAAGAAGAAGCGGTTTGTACAGTATCTTTGGTGTACGATCATACCAAAAGAGGTATAGCAGAAAAAATAACTGATATAGAGCACCATCACCTAAAAGAGATTGTAACTACTTCTCACGTACATCTTGATGAGGAAAACTGTCTTGAAGTTATTATCATCAAGGGAAATAGTGAAAAAATAAGAGACTTTGCAAGATATATTCTTTCAGTAAAAGGTATAAAACACGGAGATTTTATCATAGTTTCAACAGGCAAGGGGATTGAGTAGAGGATTCAATGAAAAAGTTGTTTTTTGTAATTTTTATTTTGTCATTAGTTTTGATTTTAAGTTTTGAGATTCTCAATGAGTCTGAAACTAAAGTAACATATGTTCTCTTTACAGTAGACACAGAGTATGATTTTCCACCTATATTAAACACTGAAAAAGGGCTTGACCAAGGTATCCCTATATTACTTTCTCTTTTTGAAGATTACAACGTCAAAGCAACATTTCTTACAACTGGTGAAGTTGCAGACAATAGGCCGGAAGTGTTAATGGATATTTATCAAAGGGGACATGAGATAGGTTCTCACAGTTACCATCACACTTCTATTAAAGATATGACTAGATCTGAAATAGAAAATCAAATAATCCTTTCAACAAAAGCAATTGAAAAAGCAGTTGGAAAGCCTCCTGTTTCTTTTAGGGCTCCTGGGCATAGTGCCTGCAATGATCTAATGATCTTACTTGAAGAAAAAGGCTACCTTGTTGAAGCATCTGCAGATAGAATTAACTCTTACCCTTATCGCCCAGATAAAAAAGACTGGACTATCCCAGGAGATATGAATATTCTAAGAGTTCCAGTTTCTCACACACCCTCATATTTTTATCCCCAAACTACGTACAACGCATCTTGGATTGATAGTTACAAAA
The DNA here is from genome assembly GCA_003558335.1 of Candidatus Methanofastidiosia archaeon. Taxonomy (GTDB): domain Archaea; phylum Methanobacteriota_B; class Thermococci; order Methanofastidiosales; family Methanofastidiosaceae; genus Methanofastidiosum. The sequence goes on from PWMA01000078.1 coordinate 23,864, forward strand.
ATGTAATAGATTTACAGTCTGGTAAAGATAAAAAAATCGTTGTCATAGGAATTCATCCATGGGAGCTAATTGAAATTGACTCTGTTCCCGAGAAATACGACATCTATACAAGAGTTTGTGGAAGCTATACTCTAGAAAACCTTACCTCTCTTTTAGAGCATCTTGATGGACAAAATGTTGTATACGTAACTTTAGAAGAGCTTTATTATATCTTACAAAACTAGGCTAAACAGTACCATCTCTTAACTTTTCTTCAATTTTTAAAATATCCTTTATTCTTTTTTCTCCTTTGATGCCTTTGATATATTTTTTAACTTCAATAGGTACAAGAGCCTCCCAATCTTCACCTTGAGAGATTAATTTTCTTATCAAGGTCCCATTGAGCTCTTCTTTTTTATAAAAATCAATATTTGAGACCTCATAGCCTCTCTTTTCCCAAAGAATTTTCACTAGCTTGTTATTGGAATAAACTCTGTCAAATTTTGGAAAGGTCTCAATAATATTTTCTACCCACAAAGAATTACTTTCATAGTTTGGGCTTGATAAAATTATCAATTTATTTCTTGATTCATTCATAGCTCTTAAGATCATCTCTATCCTTTCTCCACTTGAAAAAGGATTTGAAATAGTGTATGAGTACTGAGAGGCTGCAACACATATAATAACTTCATCTTCAATCTTTAGAATATCATTTATTGCTTTAAGATGACCCTTATGAAAAGGCTGAAACCTTCCTATAAATAAACCTCTGCTCATTAAATCACTTTAATCCTTCGAGAAGAGATCCTACCATTAAAGGCAGTATCGCTGTTGCATCTCCTTCGATTGTAATAAAATCTGCATCTTCTTTTACCTTTCCCCAAGAAATGGCCTCCCTTATCCTAGCGCCTGATAGAGATCCATCCCACTCAGGTGCTGTTGTTATATAAACTGCATAGTCAAGACCGCCTCTAAATTGATTCCACCATATCGTATGATGTTTTGAAATACCTCCTCCAATCATAAGCGCACCAGTCTTATCTGATGAATAAATTAAATCACTAATAACTTCTTGATCTTTCATCAAATTAAGATTAAAATCTTTATGCCCATCTTGCCAAAAATAGTAGAGCTGCCAACCCCAAGAGCCATCAAGAGGTCCGGGGAGAATCATGGGAATGTTGTTTTTATAGCACCAATATGTAATAGACTCTTCCTTTTTTTCTTCCTCTTCTATAGCTTTTCCAAAAGCCCATATCAATTCATGAGGCGAAATATCTCTAACGCCGTTCTTATATAGGTCCTTTGCTATTTTCGTGACCTTTTCTTCTAAAATTTCCGAATATGACTCATTAGGTATCAACACATTGCCCTCTCTATTAATGCCTTCGCTATGAAGTTTTTTATCGTCCATTTCAAATGATCCGTGATAATAATCTCTATAGATTCTTGCAATATCATGATCTAAAGTTCCAGTTGTAGTAATTACCATATCAAAAAACTTTCTCTTTACTAGCTCTTTTAGAATACCTCTTGTACCTGTCGCAACTAAAGAAGCTGGAAATGAGAGAATCCTCTTACATTTGTCGTCTTTAATCATATTTTCTAAGATCTTTGATCCATCCCCCAACTTCTTTGCTACATACCCTCCTGAAAGTGCCATTTGATTGGTAAGATCCTTTAAAGTTTCTATTTTATTAAGATCAATATCTTTTACAATCTCTCCTTCCATAGATAATAAATAATTGAATTATTTTAAATAACTTTTCGGCTGTGGGACATAATTATTTCAAGCTCTAGTCTTTGACAATTATCACATAGGCTCGATAGCCTATGTATTTCTTCTGGGCATCTACTTTTGCCCCATTGCCGTATGCACT
>PWMA01000070.1 GCA_003558335.1 Candidatus Methanofastidiosia archaeon
AAGAGACTCCAGAAACTACTGAAGATAAAGAGATCATTGAAGAACCTGCAGAAGAGGTTAAGGAAGAGACTCCAGAAACTACTGAAGATAAAGAGATCATTGAAGAACCTGCAGAAGAGGTCGATGAAAATTTAGATGAAGAGCTTGACGAAACATCCCTGGGAGAAGAGGCTGAAGATGGAGAAGTTATTAAGGACACGGCCTCTGAAGAAGAAGTACTAAAGAAATTATCAAATGCTGAGAAAAAGAGACTCGAAGAAGAAAGAAAAGCAATGGAAAACAGATGGAATCCCAAAACAAAACTTGGTAGAATGGTAGCAAGTGGTGAGATTACCGATATATAACAAATATTAAATAAAGGTATCAGAATAATGGAACCAGAAATTGTGGATATATTGTTACCTGAGGTAACAGATCAAAATAATCAAGAAGTATTGAATATAAATATGGTCCAAAGAATGACTGACTCTGGTAGAAAAGTCAGATTTTCAGTAATTGTTGTCATAGGTAATAGAAATGGATATGTAGGTCTTGGAAAGGCCAAGGCAAGGGAAGTTGGCCCTGCAATAAGAAAAGCTATTAACAATGCCAAACTCAATATAATTCAAGTTAGGAGAGGGTGTGGTAGTTGGGAATGTAAATGCGGTAATGCACATACAGTTCCATTTAGAGTCACTGGAAGATCAAGCAGTGTAACTGTAACTTTACTTCCCGCTCCAAATGGTTTAGGGCTTGCCGTAAGTGGAGTTGGTAAGAAGATTCTATCTCTTGCAGGGATAAAAGATGTTTGGGCAAAATCAGACGGTCAAACACAGACAACAGTCAACTTTGCTAACGCAGCTATGGAAGCTCTTTACAAAACCAACACTATGAGCACACAAGAGAGAGATATTAAGGCCATAGGAATTATGACTGGAACTACTAATAGGTGAGAAACATGAATAGATTAGCCGTTGTAAGAGTAAGGGGGAGGGTGGATGTTAGAAAAGATATCCGTGATACTCTAAAAATGCTTAACTTAACTAAGACAAATCACTGCGTTATAGTAGATGACAAAGAGTCTGTTATGGGAATGTTACAGAAAGTTAAAGATTATGTTACATATGGCCCCATTGATGCTGATACCCTGTCTAAACTCATAATTAAGTGGGGAAGGCTAGAAGGGGATGTTAGAATAACTGAAAATTATGTCAAGGAAAAGACTGGAAAGAATTTAGATACTTTTTGTAAAGACTTCCTTGAATTTAAAAATGAACTTTCAGATCTTAATTTAAAAAAAGTATTTAGACTTCACCCGCCTCATAAAGGTTATGAAGCAACAAAGAAACCCTATACTCTGGGGGGAACTCTTGGTCCAAGAGATGTAGAAATAAATGGACTAATTCAAAAAATGATTTAGGTGTTTTAATATGATAAGAGTAAAAAAGAAGATCACGAAAATGAGAGGATCTAGAACCTGTGGAGGCGGCTGCTCTAAAAAGAGAAGAGGAGCAGGTCACAGAGGAGGCAGGGGACTTGCCGGAAGCGGTAAGAAAAAGAAAACAAAATGGACAAGAACAATACTTACAATGCCTAATCACGTTGGATCCTATGGATTTTCTAGAGATTCTTATTTAAGAAAAGATCCATCTTTCATCAATGTAGGTACAATTGAAGAAAAAATTGAAACTTTAATTGGTAAAAAGGTAGCAGAGAAGAAACAAGGAAAAGTATATTTAGATGTTTCTAAACTTGGCGTTAAAAAAGTATGTGGAAAAGGAAACGTTAAAGGAGCTTATGTTATATCAGCTAAAGAATTCTCTAAAAAGGCTGAGGAGAAAATCTTATCAGCCGGTGGAGAAGCTGTAATAATAGGTGATAATTAATGGCTGCAACTGCAGGAATTCGGCAAACAATATTTAGGTTTTTACCAGAGGTAACTTTACCTAAAAAACGCATTAATCTAAAGAGGAGATTAACCTGGAGTGGATTAATGCTAGCCATTTATTTCATACTTGCTGAAATACCTGTTTATGGAATAGCTGATACTCAAATTGATTATTTTGCTGGCCTTAGGGCTATTATGGCGGGAGAAAGTGGTACTATACTGACACTAGGTATTGGACCTGTTGTTACCGCTGGAATTATTATGCAGCTTCTGGCTGGGTCTGAAATTATAAAGTTTGATCTTTCAAGTCCTCAAGGAAAAGCAGCTTTCCAAGGAACTCAAAAGATTTTGGCTATATTATTATGCTTTTTTACAGCTATAATATGGGTAATGGGCGGTGCCTTTGGAAGGCCTGACAGTAACTTTTTGTTATGGTTTATGATACTACAACTTGCCATAGGAGGTCTATTGGTGCTAATGATGGACGAAGTTGTAACTAAGTGGGGATTTGGTTCTGGAATATCTTTATTCATAGCAGCTAACGTTTCCCAAAGAATACTCTGGGAAGCATTAAGTCTTGCCAGATCTCCTATAAATCCTGATGAACTGATTGGAGCGATACCTGCATTTATTAGATCATTCATTGATGGACAACCCGTTTGGATTAGAGGGGGATTGTTGCCTGATATGACACAAGTATTTTTCACATTAGTAGTTTTTGCAATAGTCGTATATGCCGAAGGAATGAGATTAGAAATTCCATTATCTTATGGTAAGTTTAGAGGGGCTAGGGGTAGATATCCAATTAAATTCTTATATGCCTCAAATATACCCGTAATTCTTTCAGCTGCACTATTTGCAAATGTTCAGTTAATTGCTAGAGTATTAACTGCAAGAGGTATAACCTGGCTTGGAACTTTCAATGAGATGTGAAGTCCCCAAAGTGGCTTAATTTACTACTTGACACCTCCTCGTAGCATTGAAGTTTTATTATTTGAACCGTTTAGGGCATTATTTTATTTACTTGTATTTGTAGGGCTTTGTGCATTGTTTGCAGTTCTTTGGATTGATCTAACTGGAATGGGTCCCAAGGATGTTGCCAAAAAACTTCAGGGTTCAGGAATGCAAATACCGGGATTTAGAAGAGACATAAGAATATTGGAAAAAGTTCTTGATCGTTATATCCCTCCCATCACAATAATGGGAGGTATATTTGTAGGCCTTCTTGCAACATTTGCAGATTTTACAGGTGCTTTGGGTACCGGTACAGGAATACTTTTAACCGTAGGTATAGTTTATAGAATGTACGAAGAACTCGCAAAAGAGCAAATGGGTGAAATGATGCCTGGATTTAGGCAATTTTTAGGATAGGTGTGAATAATGAGTATATTTGACGCTATATTAAATCCCGTATATGGGTTACTGGATCTAGTATTTGGATGGTTATTTGACTATGGTGCAATGTATGCGATACTGGTAGTTGCAATAGTCATAGGAACATTTCTTACGTTGGTCCAATATCTTCTTGTAGATCAAAAAGAGCTTAAAAATATAAGAAAAGAGACCAGCTCTTTTCAGAAGGAAATGCTTGCTGCTCAAAGAGCAAATGATAAAAATAAAGTAAAGAAGCTTCAAAAAAAGAAGCCAAGAATCGATGAAATGCAAAAGAAAATGATGTCAATGTCATTTAAACCATTATATATAACTATGATTCCAATATTTTTATTCTTCTCATGGCTTAGGCAATCTCCTGCAGTAGATATGGTTGACCCTGTAGTTGTTAGACTGCCCTTTGATACCTTTATTGTTGAAATGATGCACAGGGGAAGTCCGGCAGGATACCAAACTGGAGATTGGTTAGGATGGCTTGGATGGTACATATTTTCAAGTTCAGTAGTATCCAATATAATCAGAAAGATAATAGGAATGGCTTAGAGGTGAGAAATTATGCCGAGACCAATGTACAGATCAAAATCGTTGAAAAGAAAAAAACTTAGGACACCCTCTGGAAAAGTTGTAACACACTATACAGGAAAAAGAACTGGTAAACCTCATTGTTATGAATGCGGAGCCATTCTTGGCGGAGTTCCAAGGGGTTTGAGACCTTATGAAATGAGCAGATTACCAAAAACTAAAAAGAGACCTGAAAGAAAATTTGGAGGAGTTCTCTGTCCCAAATGTTTAACTGTTATGATTAAAAAGGAAGTAAGAGGACAAGTCTAATGCGAGTTACTATCGGAGGGCCTCCGGGTAGTGGAAAAACAACTGTTTCAAAATTAGTTTCAAAAGAGCTTCAATACAATCATATATATACCGGAGATATTTTTAGAAACTTAGCAAAAGAAAAAGGAGTTTCTTTAGAAGATTTTTCCAAATTGGCAGAGAAAGATGATTCAATAGATATAGAAGTAGATAGAAGACAAAAAGAATTAGGAAAGCAGGAAAATATAATTCTTGAAGGCAGAATGGCAAGATTTATGATTAATCCTGATTTAAGCGTCTGGATCACAGCCTCTTTTGATGAGAGGATTAAAAGAATCTCTGAAAGAGAAAATCTTGATTATGAAGCTGTATATAAAGAAACGAAAGCAAGGGAAAAAAGCGAAATAATTAGATATCAAAAGATTTATAATGTGGATATATCTAATCTGGATTCATATGATCTTGTGATTAACTCACTTAGAATCAATGCTGAAGGAGTAAGTCGGATTATAATTGCAGCAATAAAAAATATATCACCGGTACCAAAGGGCGACCGGGTATAAATTGGAGGTGACGTAATGGCAATGGAAATTGGTAGAGTTTGCACAAAACTTTTAGGAAGAGAAGCAGGTAAAAACTGCGTCGTTGTAGAAATAGTAAATAAAAACTTTGTCGTTGTTTCAGGACCTAAGGAAATAACAGGCATTAAGAGAAGAAGATGCAATATAAAACATCTTGAACCGTGGAATACTAAAATTGACATTGAGAAAAGTGCAGCTGATGATACCCTTAAGGAGGCCATAGAAAAGGCCAAAATAGAGGGGTATAGTTGAAAAGATCTTATGAGGAAATACTGTACAAATCAAAGGATAAGACAAGTTCAAGATACGGGAAAAAACCTGAAAAACGAAATTTAGAGGAACTATTACAAAAAGGAATCGTGAATATAGACAAGCCAAGAGGGCCTACTTCTCATGAAGTAACTTCTTGGGTTAAAAAAATTCTTGATATCCCAAAAGCTGGACATTCAGGAACACTTGATCCCAATGTTTCAGGCATACTTCCAGTTACTCTTGGAAGAGCAACAAAACTTGTAAAATTCTTAATGGCTTCTGATAAAGAATATGTTTGCACACTCCATCTTCAAAAAGATGTACCAGAACAAGAATTGATGAAAGTATTGAATGAATATCAAGGCGTATTGTATCAAAAACCCCCTGTTAAAAGTGCCGTCAAAAGAAGAGTTAGAACTAGAAAAATTCATTATATCAATCCAATAGAAATACAAGGAAGAGATGTACTTATGAGGATTGGATGTGAGGCAGGAACATACATAAGAAAACTATGTCATGACATGGGTCTTTCTTTAGGATGCGGAGCTAGTATGGAAGAGCTTAGAAGAACAAAAACTGGAGTTTTTGGAGAAGAATCTGCAATATTGCTCCAAGACCTTCTTGACGCAAAAGTTTTCTCTATAGAAGAAAATAATGAAGATATACTGAAAAAGAACATAGTGCCTTATGAAGCTGTTCTTGATCCATTGAAGAAGATATGGATTAAAGATACTGCTGTTGAAGCCTTAAGCCATGGTGCGGCTCTTTCATTGCCAGGAGTGTCTAAAATTCAAAGCGATATATCGAGAGGGGACGTAATTGCAGTAATGACCTTGAAAAATGAAGCCGTCGCAATTTCAAAAGCTGAAATGGACTCTGAAGATATAATGAAGAGAAATAAGGGCATTGTTGCGAAATCTCTAACAGTGCTCATGGAGAGAGGAATATATCCAAGAGCGTGGAACTAATGTCACATTATTATTCAGAAAATGTCACAGCGCCTTTTAAAATTGGAAGGATTAACGAAACGATATTGGGTAAAGATTACCACTTTGACGTTGCACCAGGCGTATTTTCATCAAAAAAGGTAGATAAGGGCACTTTGGCTTTATGTGAGTTAATGGAGTTGGATAGAAATAACAAGGTACTTGACATTGGATGCGGATATGGCGTGATTGGTATAGTTGCATCATCTTATGTTTCACAAGTACATATGAGAGATATTAATAAAAGGGCAGTATATCTTGCAAAAAGAAATATTAAGCTTAACAACTGTAAAAATGCTTCTGTAAGCCAAGGAAACCTTTATGAAGGGCTTGAGAAGTTTAATATTATATTGACAAACCCTCCTGTATCTTCTGGGATGGATACAGTAGGACTTATGGTGGATGAGGCACCAAAACACTTATATGAAGATGGAAATCTACAAATTGTAATTAGAAAAGGCGTAAACATTATAAAAGAGAGATTGGAAAAAAACTTTGAAAAGGTGAATATAAAGAAGAAATATGGGTATAATGTAATATTTGCTTCATAGCCGGGGTTGCTGAGCTTGGTACGGCGCGGGCCTGGAAAGCCCGTTCTCCCTTGGAGTGCATGGGTTCAAATCCCATCCCCGGCGCTACGGTGATTATATGGTTGAAGAAGTAAAAGGTATTGTTCGAGTACTAGGTACAAACATAATGGGAAACGACATCTTTGAGGTAGGAATATTAAAGATAAGAGGCGTCGGACCAGTTATGGCTAGGGCAGTGGCCCAAGTAGCGGATATTTCCCCAAAGACGAAGGTAGGAAATATACCTCCAGAAAAGTTAAAAGAAATTGAGAATATCATTGAAGATCCTATAGGTAACGGCATACCTACATGGATGGTAAATAGAAGAAAAGATTATGAAACTGGCGAGAATATGCATGTATTTGGGCCCAAACTATTGATGTCATTGAGGGAAGATTTAAACAGAATGAAAAAGATAAAGAGCTATAAGGGACTCAGACATCAATTTGGACTCCCTGTAAGAGGACAAAAAACTAAATCTTCATTTAGAAAGGGAACCTCATTAGGAGTCCAAAGAAGAAAAACTGGCAGGTGAATTAATTGGGAGATCCTAAGAAAATCAGACGTAAATATGATAAACCATCTCATCCATGGCAAAAAGATAGGATTGACTCTGAGAATGTATTGATGAAAAAATATGGTCTTTCCAATAAAAAAGAGATTTGGAAGGCTTTAAGTTTTCTAAGAAATGTGAGGAGACAAGCAAGAGTATTATTGGCAAGCCATGATGAAGCTTCAATGAGACAGACAAACGATCTAATCAAAATGCTTCAAAAATATGGGATATTGAAAGAAGAATCAACCTTGGAAGATGTATTGACTCTGTCTTTAGAAGATATTCTTGATAGAAGATTACAATCATTAGTTGTAAGAAAAGGATTAGCAAAATCGCCAAAACAAGCAAGACAGTTCATTGTACATAAACATATTACGATAAATGGTGCAAAAGTATCGATTCCAAGTTATTTAGTTCCAAAAGAAATTGAAAATTCAATTGAATACTCAGCTAGGTCATCCTTAAATGATCCAAGTCATCCTGAAATTCCCAAGAAAACTTTAACTGAGGAGGATAATTAATGGCAAAAGAAGGAAAGTGGGGAGTTGCCCACATATATGCATCATACAATAATACTCTTATTCACATAACAGATCTAACTGGGGCTGA
>PWMA01000126.1 GCA_003558335.1 Candidatus Methanofastidiosia archaeon
ACAGAGTTTATAAATGAAAATCCAGAAGAAACAGCAGAGATAGCTTCAAGAAAACTTGGAATTGACAAAGATACTGTGATCTATTCAATGGAAAACTCCGATATCCTATACTATCACGATCCAAATATAGCTCTTCCAGTAATGGAAGGATATGCAAATGAGCATTACTCTCTTGGATATATAAGAAGACCTCTTACAGGCGAAGATCTTGTAGATGTGACACTTTACAACGAAATAATGTCAGAATAGAGGAATAAATATTTAAATTAATTTTTTATTTTTTGTCCAAATGACTAATTATAAAAATCTACTCAAAAAATATAAGCTTTATACAATCATATCCTTAGGTGTAGCTTTTACCTTATGGGAACTTGTGTCCACCTATGTAATAAGAAATCCTTTTATTTTGCCAAGTTTTAGTCAAACAATTATGGCGCTTTATAGTTTAGTAGTCAGTATGGAAATTTTTTCTGATATAGCAGTAAGTCTGTACCATTTTGGAATAGGTATATTTTTTGGTATTGTGATTGGTATACCTCTTGGAATGATTATGGGATGGTATAAGACAGCAGACTACTTTTTTGATCCGATAATTGAACTCTTGCGGCCTATACCTCCGCTTGCTTGGATACCTTTTGCAATAGTATGGTTTGGACTTACCCATCAGGCCGCTGGATTCATTGTCTTTGTTGGTACATTCTTTCCAATATTAATAAATACATATGCAGGATTTAGTAGTGTTCCAAGAACTCTTGCTGAAGCAGCAATGGTATTGGGTTGTACCAAAAATAAAGATCTATTGAAATCAGTTGGACTCCCTTCATCATTTCCAGATATAGCAGTTGGATTAAGAGTTGCTATGGGAATTGGGTGGATGTGTCTTGTTGCAGCAGAACTTTTTGGAGTAAGCAGAGAAGGTCTTGGTTACAAAATCTGGTGGTACTACTATCTTCACAGAATGGATTTTGTTCTCTCGTACATGATAGTTTTAGGTCTTATAGGTCTCGCGATAAATTGGGCATTTAGGTATGCTATTGGTAAGAAATTCCTTAGGTGGATTGAGGGGACAGTATACTAATTTCCTCCATAAGTTCATCCAAAATCTCTTTTCTTAGCATGACAAACTCTATATTTGTTCTCTTCCTTCTTCTAGAGAGGGCAACTTTAAACTCTTTTTTTATTTTTGCAGGTCTTTTAGTCAAAACTAAAACTCTGTTTCCAAGGTAAACAGCTTCATCGACATTATGAGTTATAAATATTACAGTCTTTTTTGTTTCAGTCCATATTTTTAATAACTCTTCTTGAAGAATATTTCTAGTCTGTGCATCCAAAGCTCCAAAAGGCTCATCCATTAATAAAAATTCAGGATCGTTGGCCAAAGCCCTTGCAATGGCAACCCTTTGTTTCATGCCGCCTGAGAGTTGATGCGGATAGCTATTTTCGTAGCCCTCCAATCCAACCATTGAAATATATTTTTTTGACATTTTTTCCCTTTCTTCTTTAGGCATGCCTTTGTACTCAAGACCGAATTCGACATTTTTCTGAACAGTCCTCCAAGGGAAAAGTGCAAACTCTTGAAAAACCATACTCTTCTTTGTAGAAGGAGACTCCGTTTTCTCGCCATCAAGTAATATTTCTCCGGAATCTGCCTTTTGAAGTCCTGCTATTATTCTTAATATTGTAGTTTTGCCACAACCAGATGGGCCAACTATACAGAGGAACTCACCATCATAAACTTTAAAGTTTAAATCCTCAATTACAAGAAGAGGTTTTTCATCTTCAGCCTTTGAAAAACTCTTAGAAATGTTCTTTACCTCTAACTTTACCTTATCCATAACTTCTGTCTACCAAAGTTACTTTTAAATTTTCCCATGATTTAATTTATAAATATAGGCTCGATTATCTCTTTATGAAAATAGTTGGAGTATATGGTTTTAAAAAGTCGGGAAAGACAACGGTTACAACTTCAATTATAGAAGAACTAACAAAAAAAGGATACTCAGTTTCGTCGGCGAAAAATATCCACATAGAAGATTTTTCTCTAGAAACAGAAGGCACCGACACTTTTCACCACCACTCTTCAGGTGCAGAAAGGGTTGGATTGGTGTATCCTAAGGGTAAGGCGATACTGTACTATGATTCTAATACAGAAGATTTTTTCAATCATTTTGAATCTGACTATTTGATACTCGAAGGATTTAGGGATTTTAGTTGTCCTAAAATACTATGTGCAAAAAATAAACAAGACATAGATAAGGACATTAGGGATGAAGTTTTTTGTATATCTGGGTTGGTCTCAAATCATATCTCTGAGTATAAGGGGCTTCCAGTATATAGCTTAAAGCAGATAGATAAAATAATAGAAATAATAGAAAACTTATAAATCTTCAACACATTTTTCAAGAGTTTTTTTTGCAGTAATGTATTCCGATAAAATCTTTTCTCCGAAAGGTGTAAGTTCTGAATGTCCGCCGCCCTTTCCGCCTCTTGTTTTTGAAACAATTTCTTTACCAGCGCTTTTTTCAATTGTCCTTATCTTTCTCCAAGCGTGAGCATATGATATATTAAAAAAACTAGCAGCTTCTGCTATTGATTTTAACTCCTTAATTTTTAAAAGAAGGTCTGCCGTCCCATTTCCCAACATATATTTTTTTTCTTTGTCCTCAATCCACATTTTAAATTTTGGCACATGTTCCATGGTATCAATCACAAGAAAACTAAATATGCTACAATCATGAAAATTATAAGAGCAATTCCTAGTATTATGCTATCTCTATCAGTTAATCTTGGTTTTGGAACTCCATCAACATCCCTATCAATTTCTTCTTCCATGATATTACCATTTTATTATTTATAATTAAAAGTATATAAATTAAATGGTCTTTTTCAAGTTAACTTTTGTTATAGATGTGTCTTACTATGTAAAGAAACGGTGTATCGATAGCTGCTATTAACCATTTTACAACATACTGCCCCAAAATAAGTGTTAAAAGCATATTTCCCGAAACTGTGCCATAAAATGCAATTGTGATAAAGATAACTGTATCTACAAACTGACTTACCATAGTGCTGGTATTGTTTCTAATCCAGAGGTGCTTGGGGTGCTTTTTTTTCAAAAACACGAATATCTTTACATCAAGATTTTGAGACACGATATATGCAATCATTGAGCCAAGGACAATTCTTGGAACTAGCCCAAATATGGATTCAAATGCAGCTTGTCCTCCCCAAAAAGGTGCTGCTTGCCATTCAACAGCTATCCATGTTGACATAACTAATACTATATTTGATAAAAATCCTATGAATACAGCCTTTATGGCTTCCTTTTCGGAGTACATTTCAGAGAGAAAGTCAGTTAAAAGAAATGTTGTAGAGTAAACTAAAACTGCTGCAGGTACTGTAAAGGGGCCAAAGACCACGATCTTAGAGGCTATCACATTTGATATAACAGTAAGACTTGCAAACATGCCTATAATATATTCAACGCCATACTTTTTTGCAATAACTGCCGATAAAGATCCTATTGAAAGCGTCAAAAGCATCCAAACTATAACTTCAATCATAGCCAATCCCTATTTTAATCGATATGGTAAACAAAGTTTGAGACTATTAAAGGTTAATTAATCGTTTCTTTATCTTTTGTAGCAAGTATTCTTAATTTTTGTTTGTTTTCCTGTGCTTTTTTAGATTTTAAAATCATTGTTATGAGAGCTACTGAAAAAACTCCCAATAGAAGACCACCTAAAACATAAAATATTGTAGAAGCTTCGTATAATCCAAAAGCGTACATCAAGAAAAAAATAGCCAGTGCAATAATGGAGATAGCTCCAAACATATCTTTTTTTCTTTCAAATTCAGAAGTTTCTTGCATTAACTTTTCGGCTTCTTTTCTTTTGTTTTTTGGAACTTTGTTCAAGAAAGTCTTTATATTCCGCTCTCTTTCCTTTTCTAAACGTTTATCTCTAGCTATTTTTTCCTTTGTCCTGAGCCTCATTAAAAAAATATAAAAATAAAAATATAAAAATGTTAGCTTTTACTTGTTTCAAGCCATTGTTTTAATCCTCTTTCTTCGATTGTTCCAGGTACAGTATTATCAAGTATTATTGCAAAGATTCCTGATACCGCCATCCCAGTGCTTCCTATAGTTGTAATGATGTCTGCAAACCATTGTGCTGTTGTCCAAATAACGGGATTTGCTTGGAAATATGCTGGAAGGCTTAGGCCCATAAATAGAGCGAATCCTAGTATGAACAGGTTTCTTGAAGAGTTGAGATCTACATATTGCAAATTGGATAGTCCCACAGCAGCGATCATACCAAAAAGTCCAATATACATAGCGCCTACAACTGGACTTGGGATTGTAGCAAAGATAGCTCCAATCTTGCCTATCGATCCAAAAACAAGCATTAGTATACCACCTATTTGAAATACCTGTCTACTTGCCACTCTTGTAAGTCCAATAGCACCTATGTTCTCTGAATAACTTGTTGATCCAACTGGCCCACCAAGTATTCCTGTAATTAAACATCCGATACCCTCTGTACCAAGACCTCTGTTTATTGTTTTTTCAGTAGGTACTGGAGCTTCTGACATTTTAGAAACTGCATAGTAATCTCCAATAGATTCAATCATTGAAGCTACGTAAGCTGCAATCATTCCTAGAATAAACGCTACTGTAAATCTAGGCATTCCCCATTGGAAAGGATACGGTGGTCTAATCCATGGTGAAGTTCTTACAGCTTCTAAACTCAGATAGGCAGGATCTCCCGGCGGAATTATGCCTGCGAATGTACCTATCGCACATACCATCCAACCGGTAAATATCGCCAACAATACAGGGAACAGCAAAAAGGCTCGAGATTTTATGCTGAAAAACTGAGAGTAGAGAATTAATGCCAAAAGTGTTATACCTGCTACATACCAGTTTCCTCCGGCAGTAGGAGCTCCAAGGCCAAACAATGACAATCCTATCAAGGTAATCGTCGGTGCTATAGTAATCGGTCCTATCAACTTTCTAATCTTTCCTATAAGTCCTGAGTATCCCAGTATTATCTCAAAGAAGGAAGCAGCAATTATTGCCCCAACTATTTCCTGTAAAGCTATTTCGTATCCCATTCCCTGTCCTACAGTGGCACCTATAATAACAAATACTGGCGGTAGAAAAGAGAAGGAGCCTCCTTGTATAATTGGCAGTTTATTACCAACTGTAGTCTGAAGTAGTGTTGTTAGACCCATACAGAAAAATATGGTAGATATCAGAATGGCTGTTTCTGTTCCAGGCATTCCCAATTCTCCGGCAATTATAATAGGGATTAAAACTGTTGCTCCGAACATTGTTAGATACTGTTGTATTCCCAAGAAAATAGATTCAAGAAGAGGTGGCTTGTCATCGACAGTATAAACGATCCATCTTTTTCCTTTGGCAGGTGGGATCGCTGTTTCCATTTTTTTTGCCATCTTTATTTCCTCCATTTTGCCGAAGATAGCTTCGGCATATATTGGTTTATTTAATTGTATAAAAACCTTATTATCAAA
Organism: Candidatus Methanofastidiosia archaeon; assembly: GCA_003558335.1. Classification (GTDB taxonomy): domain Archaea; phylum Methanobacteriota_B; class Thermococci; order Methanofastidiosales; family Methanofastidiosaceae; genus Methanofastidiosum. The sequence continues at coordinate 5,536 of PWMA01000126.1, forward strand.
AGAGTACTTTGAATTGAATTTTTAACATTTGAGAAAAATACAAAATAGTTTGTAGAAAAAGATAGCCAGAAATATTTATAAAATGTTAGATAAATTCAAAGTTGTGGCATCGATAGTATTAATCAATCTGATCTTTACCGCCATAATATCAATAATGGCTTACTTAAAATATATGCGTACAAGAAAGAATAATTACAAATACTTTGCAATAGGTTTTGCGCTTTTTTCTTTTCCATATCTTTTAGGAGTTTTAAGAATATCCTTTTATGGCCAAAGTGAAGTTGCCCTCGTAGTAAATATTTTAGGATATATAGCCATTATCTATGGGCTGATGAACAGATAGGCTTGTTAAAAAGTTGGTAGCGGGGAGTGGATTTGAACCACTGGCCTGCGGGTTATGAGCCCGCCGGGCACTCCTAGCTGCCCTACCCCGCTAAAATAAACATGAGCGGACCCGGAGGGATTCGAACCCTCGATCTACGGCTTAGAAGGCCGTCGCCTTATCCGCTGGGCTACGGGTCCTGTTGCCTTAGATTATAATGTAATCTTTGTCGGCTACTTATAAATGTTTCTCTAAAGAAAATATAATTAAAATTGATGGATATAATAGATAATATCTATTTTTACCGTTTATAGAGTTTTTAAAGAAATAATTCCCACAATATAGAGATTAATCGATAAGAAAGACATATAAATTTCGAGATGAAATAAATAGATATGTATAGGCCTCCATATGTTGCTGGAAGTTTTTATCCTGGGAGCAAACAATCACTTGAAAAAATGATTGAAGAGTTTATGGAAGAGGCAAAAAAAAATGTAGATTTTGTCGATGAAGGAAAAAACGTCGGAGTTTTGTGTCCTCATGCGGGATATGTTTTTTCCGGAAAAACTCAAGCTTATTCTTATTACTATTTATCGAAATCCCCGCCAGATACTTTTGTTATAATTGGCCCAAATCACACCGGCATGGGACTTCCAATCTCTCTTATGGACAAGGGTTTATGGGAAACACCTCTTGGTGAGATAGAAATAAATCAAGAACTAGCATCTAAGATAGTAGAAAACTCTAAACTCGTAGGCATTGACTCATCTTCCCATAGGTATGAGCATTCCATAGAGGTCCAGCTGCCTTTTTTACAATATATAAAAAAAGATGCAACTTTTGTTCCAATATGTATGGGAATCCAAGATCAACAAACAGCTGTTGAGATAGGAAAGGCGATAGCTAAATCAAGTAAAGAACCATTGGGAGTTATTGCTTCAAGTGACCTTGTCCATTATGGTAATCGATTTAGGTACAGCCCGGTTAAGGGCAGTAAGGATGAAGTTTTATCTTGGATAAAGAGTAACGATATGGAAATATTAAAATTAGCTGAAAATTTTGATATAGAAGGATTATATAGATTTATAGGAAAAAAAGACTACACCTCTTGCGGTTATGGCCCACTTTCTGCTATGCTTTCTTGTATGAAAGAGCTTGGTGCAAATAAAGCAAGAATTTTAGACTATTCAAATTCTTATGAGGCTTCTAGAGATTATAGCAACGTTGTTGGTTATGGTGCGGTGGGTGTTAGATGTTAGTATCTGCTCCAGGAAAGATAATTCTATTTGGAGAGCATTCTGTTGTTTATGGAAAAGGCGCTATAGCCTCTGCTATAGATCTAAGGACATATACCGATGGAAAGTTATTGAATGAGAAAGTAGTTAAGATTCATGCAAATGATCTAAAGATACCAGGACTTAGTATATCATTTTCTGAAAAGGATACTTTTTTAGGAACTGACTATGGCAAGGCGGGATTTGTTGTTTCATATGTTAAATCTGCCATTGAAAAGGTCTTTGACGAATACGGCTCAAGAAAGGGTTTTGAGATTTCAATAAGATCTGATATTCCTGTTGGTGCAGGCCTTGGTTCTTCTGCTGCAGTTGTTGTTCCAACAATAAAGCTGTTATCAGAGCTACTCGAAATGAGCATACCAAATGAAAGAATAGCC